>NZ_JASGCA010000010.1:0-165852 GCF_030449715.1 Bacillus sp. LB7 | reverse complement strand
ATCATGTTCGGAAAGGCAGCTTTGCCTATCAGCGAGGACCAGGTGAATACGCTGGCTGATGCTTTGTATTTGGCCGGATCCACGGCGTTTACAATCATCACATCTGTGATCGCCTGGTATAAAAACAACTATGTCACTGACAAAGGAAAGCAGCAAAAAGAAGTTCTGAAACAAAAGGGATTAACAAAATGAGGGTGCCGGCTGGCAGCCTTTTTTATTTAAAACAAAAGAGGAGGAGTTCACATGGTTAAAGTCGTGAAAAACTTTGTGAAAGTCAATCAATATACTCGGCCAGGGTTGAAGTTGGCAGGAGTGAAAGGGATTGTCATGCACTATACGGCCACGCCTGGCGCGTCCGCACTGAATGAGCGGAATTATTTCAATGGCACATGTATCGCTGATAAACGTTACGCGTCAGCCCATTATTTTGTGGACCGTAAAGAAGCCCAACACATCATCCCTGAAAATGAAGTTGCGTACCATGCACATGATAAAAACCGCTGTTATGTGAGTTTCCTTAAACCGAACGCAAATACAACAGCGATTGGCGTTGAAATGTGTGTCGAAAAAGACGGCAAGATTCACAGTGATACAGTTCGGAATGCTGCTGAATTGGTTGCCGATCTGTGCAAGCGTTACGGCCTTTCTACAAACAAAATTGTCCGCCATTACGATGTGACAAACAAAAACTGTCCGGCGCCGTGGGTGAGCGATTCAAGCCAGCTTACAGCTTTCCGGAAAAAAGTCGATAGCTTGCTTGGAAAGAAGACGGTTTCCAAAACAACACCAGATAAAAAGTCATCATCCTCAAGCAAAAAGCAAACGAGCAAAAAATACACGCTGCCGTCCGGCATCTATAAAGTGAAAAGCCCGCTGATGAAAGGAACGGCTGTCCGTCAGATTCAAGAGGCTTTAGCGGCTGTATATTATTATCCAGACAAAGGTGCCAAAAATAACGGCATAGATGGCTATTACGGGCCGAAAACGGCAAACGCGGTCAAACGGTTCCAACTGATGTACGGGCTGTCTGCCGACGGTATTTACGGACCGAAGACAAAGGCGAAACTTGAATCTCTGTTAAAGTAAAGAAAATTTTTTGGCGATATTCAAAATTCTTTTATGCACAATAAAAACCCCCAAATGGGGGTTTTTTTAAATGAAACTGAATATGACGTATATCGCAACTTCAGCTACAAGTAAATAAATCATATACCTTGCATATCTATACACATCATCGTCATCAGCACTTTTTTTACTTTTAAATGTCCATGCAAATAAACCTAAAACGGTTAACGCTAAGATGACTTCAACTATTGTTAATGGAGACATTTTTACCACTTCCCTCGACATTTCCATCCATAGTATCCCAACTCTATTGCAAGAGACGCTGCATTAACTTTCATCCCAGATTTAATCAAAGTTTTGAACATTAATCTTGCGGCTAAATCATACTGCTTAGTTTTGATATATGTAAAGATAGCACCATTTAAAAATTGACGCGCTATATTTCCATAACTACCAATCATTTTGTTTACAACACATTTACCAAAAGCAGTTGCACTAGCAACCTGAAAACTAGACTTCTGAAAAGAAGAGTCTGACGCCATTAACTCTTTTAGTTTCAAGGCAGCGGGATCACCCTCCAACACTTTTTGATCAAACAATTCCTTGTTTTTAATAACATAACCATCATTAGTTAGTTCCCCAACTTCTTCGAAGTAAAACTTTAATATTTCCTCTAATTCCTTTTCTGAATAATCACCAGAATCGGAATAGATTTTAACCTGGGAATTCGGCAATTCGCTTGCCTGTGAAATTTGAGGTACAGCAAAGGTTACTAATAAGAAAGCTGTTAGCAATAGGATAAATGGTTTACAGACTCTTTTAGCTATCGTCTCCACTTTTCTCTCTCCCTTATAATGTATTTGGTATTGTATAGATTACCATAAAATGAGTGGTGATGCCTCTGAATATTGAAAAATAGTAAAAAAGATACATTTCAAAAGCGGGAACTTGAATCTGGTCAATAATGATTTTAATACGAAAATACGTTCCCTTTCTATAGAAAAAGAAACACATGTTTGGTATAATTATCATAGGTAAAACAAACCAATGAAGGGGGATACTATGAAAAGAACCGAACAAATATTAGAAGCTATAGACGAATTAACTAAAGAAAAAGGTTTTCCGCCCTCTGTTAGGGAAATAGGCGAAAGGGTTGGTTTAAAATCTTCAAGCACAACAAAAGGTCACCTTGACCGATTGCGTAAAAAGGGGCTTGTTGATTGGGAAGAAGGTAAGCCAAGAACGTTACATCTATTATATAAAGAAAAAGCCACCATCTAACGATTGGTGGCATTGTTATTTTTGATACCTTAAATAGACAATTGTATAGACTACTTAAACAAATTTCTAAATAATTTGCCAGTTGCTTTACCGGAAGCGCGGCGAGCTATACGCTTTCCGATAGTTCCGTTTTTCACTGCGTTGACATCCCCCAAAATCTTGGCCGACTTGTATAAAAATGATCTGATTTTGTTGATACTCATTTTTCCTCGTCCCTTTTGTGTTGGTGATTTTATTATAACAAAATTCGATATACGTCTGTCTGTAATACAGAAAAATTTCTCGGAATTTTTTTGCACAAATTTTGCACAAGAATTATTAAAAACCTTGGTATAATAGTGTTTATAGAGGATTGTTATACGTCCTCCGAGCGCGTTTTCAAGACAAGGGTTTGGCATTAGCCGCCCTTGTTTTTTTGTGAACACTTTAGTCGTATTTGACTCACCGGAAGCATATATCAATTGGAGTTACTCGTGATAACTAGACGAAGGGGCGGGGTTAAATGGACAAAAAACATAATTATTTTATACCATCAGGGCTGTTGATTGGGTTAGGCATTGGGATATTATTCGACCATCCGGCGCCGGGGCTTTTGATCGGCCTCGGGGCGGGGATCTTGTTGTCTGCTGTTATGCCGAAACGAAACGGAGAGTGAGCTTGTAATGGCTCGCTTTTTTTGCGCTTTCAGAAAAAAGGCGGCTGTTTGGCCGCCCGTTGTTGTTTAATGTTTAATCGTGGATTGAACGCATATGTTTGATCTTTAGATTTTCAAAGACGGCCGTTCCATTTTCGGTAAAGAGCGTGATACCTGTATCATTCAGGTCGGGAAATGCAAGGTTTGAGTGCGTCGTTTCGCCGTCATCAATAAACGCTTCGACAGTGTTTTGATCTACGATGATTGTGAAATGCACCCGCTTTTTTTCCGGATCAAACGGTGCTTTGCTTTCCAAATAGGTACGGGTGCTGTCAGGCTGTCCCGTAAATCCTCTGTTCACAAAAGAATATCCGCCTTCTGCGGAAATTCCTACATCGATATGGCGTTTTCGATCAGCGGATTCTCTAAGCCTGAATCCCGCGTTTTTAAGATCGGCCCACGAGATATCCGCCTCAAGCTGATAGGTATTTGCCTTAATCTGAAGCGTTTTTGATCCGTTAACTTCGATGCGCTCAAACTCATCTGTCGATTCGGTTAATTTATCCAATTGATCGATTGGATGAGAGGCAAGGCTGTATTGATTTCCGCCTTTTTGTTTAAGCTGAATTTGCCGGACGATCGAATCGGTTCCATTAAAGCCGTCTTTCCATGTCGGCGTCCGGTTTGCATAATCCCAGTTATTCATCCACGCCAAAGCATAGCGTTTCCCGTACGGATCGTTTGTTTCGCCGTCCTCAAATGTCACGCCCGCATACCAGTCAAAGCCGTAATCAAGCCACTGGGGTTCCGCTTCGTCCGCCGTAAATTCGTTGCCGTTGAAGCTACCTGTCCAGTATGCATAAGTATTCGGCTTGCCGGCACCTTTCCCGTTTGCGCTTGCTCCGAGAACCCATTTATATGTTCCGTCATCCGCCCGCATCTTGAATAGATCCGGACATTCGATGATGCCGATATTTTCTGTTTGGAAACTACTTGTATAACGCCATTCCTTCAAATTTTGTGATTCGTAAAAGCCGATTTTCGTTCCTTCAGCCAGCGCCATCACCCATTTATCATCCTCTTCATCCCAGATCACTTTCGGATCTCTGAAATCGACGGTGTCCGGATTAGGCAAGACCGGCTCTTCACCGTAAGGCTTAAATGTTTTTCCGCCATTTTGGCTGTACCATAAAAATTGTTCTTCCTTCCCGTCATTGGCCGAAGGCTGCGTCATAATCGCCACGATCGCCCCTTTGCCGAAGCCGGCTGTGTTTTGTGAGTCGACAACGACAGAACCGGACCAAGGATCGCCGTTTTTATTCGTATATTTCGGAATGGCAACTCCTTGATCCTGCCAGTGGACGAGATCGTCTGACACCGCGTGGCGCCACTCTGTCCCATTGCCGTCCGGATAGTCCCGGTTATAGAGGTAGTAGTAATGATATTCTCCATTGAAATAGACGGGCTTTTGAGGGTCGTTTTTCCATTTGTCAGGGGTTGTCAAATGGAAAGCCGCGCGATATTCCGGTGTTTCCGGGGATTCTCCCTTTTTTTCTGTTTCCCGGTCTGAAGCCAATATCATGATGAAGATTCCAAGACAAACAGTTAAAATGCTAACCCGCTTATATACTGTCTTCTTCAAGAAAATTCCCCGCTTTATTCTAAGATGACACACGAAAGAAAATGCCGATGTTCACCGGCATTTTCTTTCGTTCGTTTTATTAGTTTACCGTTAATTGTCCCTGTTCAAGAATGCTGTTTTTGACAACGGATGTTTTTGATCCTTTGACTTTCAGCAAAAAGCTTGGTGCAAATGTGGCGTGATGCTCGTTTGAAATTCCTCTGTTTGTGATGTAGCTCGTGATGACGACTTTGTCGCCTTTTTTCTGCGGTACGGCAAAGTGTGAATAAGTAAATGTGATGTCATTGTAATCAAGGTCCATGTGCAAAACAAGTCCGGATTTGTTTAAAGGCTTGAATGGCCCGGTTAGTGAATCTGATACATAGCCGAGCATATAAATGTCTTTTGCACCAATGCCGTCAATTGTCATTTTTGATCCTCTTGAATCTGTGAACAGATACCATTTTCCGTTCATTTTGAAGAGGTTGGCCCGTTCGATTTCATCAGTCACCGTATTGGAGGCGATCAAAGGCTTCATGACTTTTTTCAGCGTATAATCGTTATTTAATTCGATGATGCCGAGTGCGCCGTTAGCCAATGAAGCGTTCTTTTTGTTCGCTCCTTGAAGCAGCTTGCTGCTTTCTTCTCTAAAGAATTTCTTGCTGCCTCCATAGTAAGTTCTGTTGAATAGAGAGTCTTCTCCTTGATAGCCGGTTTTTGTTCCCGTATTGGCTTCAAACACGAGATATTTGCGGCCGTGATCTTCCACATAATGCGGATCTCTCAGCGTATGGTTGTCGCCGGAGCTGTAGTTTCCTTCGTCAATGAATTGCTGAACGTTTTGGTACACTGAGCCGTCAGCGCCGTCAAAGACTGATTTATGATCTTCTACACCGTCAATTTTCAGTGTGTCCGAATCCGGCTGAGTGAAATTGACCTGCGCCGTTGTCAGCGTTTGTTTGCCGTATTGCGTGCCGGAGAAAGCTGTGTAGAACAGTCGGACTTTTCCGTCTTTTGTCAGCGTGGCGGACCCTGACCACTCTTGTGTTTGATACTTAATGTACGGATCGTCAGGAGTGAATTTGTCGCTGTCTTTAAACACTCTGCCGGCGTTTTTCCAGCTGTCGATGGAAGTTTCGCCTTTCTTTTGATAGAACAAGTAGATGGATGTGTCATCGACGTCTTTCGGGTCGCCCGCCAACGCGAAGACAAGATTGTAGCCGTGGTATGTAGCGACTGTTCCGTCGGCATTTTGCAGCGGCCAGCTGTCCCATACGTCTAAATCGATCAGTTCTCCATTTTTGTTATAACCTTTTGCTGAAGGGATGTTTTTGATGGTTTTCGGATCGAATTGAGGAACTTTAAATTGTTCACTCTTTTGCTGTTCGGGAATTTTCAGCATGTCATGTCTTGTAATATGAGAAAATCCGTAGCTCTTCTTGTAATCTTGCTTTTCTTTTGCAAAGGTTTGCGGCGCGCCTCCCGCAAGCAGAGCTGCTGCGACGGTTAAGGCTGACGCTTTTTTAACGATGTTTTTGATGTTCATCAATATTTCCTCCCTTTTTCAATATGTAACAGATTGTTCCTGACAACATGAACGTTTCCAATCATCCCTCCTAACTGCGGCATTGACCTGAAGAACAGAAAAAAGACCTAAAATGTGCAAGGTCATATAGGCAAAAGATAGACTTCGCCCTTCACACATTTTAGGTCTTGCCTGCTTAACAGTAACAATCCCGACAATATTGAATTACCATCATTCTAATATACTCATCTCTGGGACTCAACTGGTCTAAGTGCCTCTTTTCTCATACATTTTTTTGAAAATGACATCAATTTTAAGCGAAAAGACACCTTTTTTATATGAATCTATAGTCTGTATAAGCAGGAAATCGTCAATCGTTGAAATCAATATACAGCGGTATACTTTCCCAAAACGCATCCGGAATTCCAAGCTTCTGCTGATCATGTCTTGACAGGGTTGTTTGAATATCGTCCTCTTTTCCGGCTTGAACTTTTTGAAGCCATTCCGGATCCATCAGAAGTCCCCGACCGATTCCGACGAGATCGGCTCCTGTTTTTAGCGCTTGAACGGCATCTTCCGGTGTGCGTACTTTCCCGGCTCCGATCAGAGGGAGACGGTCCCCGACCGCTTCTTTGATCAGTTCCATCCGCGTGCGGGATTTGTCTGCACCACGGCGCGGCAAGGACCGGAAATCAATGAGAGAAACGTGCAGGTAGTCCAATGCTTGTTCCCGCAGTACATTGACGAAAGGCAACGTTTCAGCCATTGTGATTCCGGGCGTTTCCGGCTCTTCGGGCGAAAATTTGTAGCCGATGATAAAAGATGGTTTATGGCAGCTATCCGCTACGCGTCTGATTTCTTCTATAATCTGAAGCGGAAACCTCATCCGTTTCTCTAAAGTGCCGCCCCAGCTGTCATTGCGCCGGTTGTAATAAGGAGAGAAGAACTGATGGATGAGAAACCCGTTTGCGCCGTGAATTTCGACTCCGTCAAACCCGGCTTCTATCGCTCTTCGCGCCGCCTGGCCGAAAGAATGGATAAGGTCTTGAATTTCTTGCTCAGCCAGTGCCCTCGGCACCGGTGCATTCGGTTGATTCGGAGCGACGGCGCTGGCGCTTACTGTTCGTTCTTTACCTTTGGCTCCGGAATGGAAGAGCTGCAGGATTGCTTTTGCTCCGTGTTTCTTTAAAGTGGCTGCAAGCCGGGTTAGTCCCGGGATTTGATCATCGTTCTCAGCTCCGGGAATGCCGGGAAATCCGGTTCCGGGCTGTACGGTTGTCGCAGATGTGATGACCATCCCGACATCTGTCGCCCGCGCGGCATAATAGACGAGTTCGTCGTCAGAAATGAATCCTCCCGGCATAGAGGATGAATGCCCCATTGGCGGCATGATGATTCTATTTTTCAATTGGATGCCGTTTTTAAAAGTAAAGGGTGTGAATAAAGAATCGTATTGTTTTTTCATGTTTTTCCTCCTTTTGATATAACCATAGCAACCACCGTGAGGCTCCACAAGAACGCAATTTTTTTATATATGCTTTATAAAAATAAACCGTAAGATCATTCTCTTGAATGCTTTGGTGTCCATATGGTAGGATCAAGTCAAAATTGGCGAATGAGGCAATGGAGGAATTGCTATGAATTCAGCTGTCGATCATAAAGAATGCTCTTCTTTAATACAGGATGTATTGAAAATTTTCTCTGGTAAATGGTCATTTTTAGTTCTCGCCGAACTCATTCAGGGGAAGCGGCGATTCAACGAGCTCAGAAGGAACTTGGGAAACGTCAACACGAAAGGATTAACTGACACATTAAGACATCTTGAAGAAAGCGGTATGATTTCCCGGAAGGTGTTCCCGACGGTTCCTGTTACTGTTGAATATGAATTAACAGAAAAAGGTGAAGCGTTCCACAGCATTTTTAAAGAGATGGCCGCGTGGGGGGAAAAGTGGCTGGATGAACGTGCATGATAGCCGAACAAATAACGAAACCCGACTTTTCAGAGTCGGGTTTTTTTCGATTTAAAATGATTTCAAAACATGATTTCTATATGTTTTCGCGCTTTCGGCAAGCTCGTTTTCGCCGGTTGAACCCGCCCCGTAAAACACGTACGGAGGAAGGTATGTAGTACCGATGAAGTTGCTTGTCGCCTGAAAAGGGCGTAACAGTTCGCTGATCGTATAGTGATTTGACCCGCCTGCCTGATAGGCTTCTTCGGGAGCGCCCGCCGATACAGCGACCATGAATTCTTTGCCGTGAAGCGCTGTGCCGTTTGTTCCGTATGCCCAGCCGTAGAGAAAAACGTGGTCCAACCATTTTTTTAAGAGCGGCGGCGAGCTGTACCAATAAAGCGGAAACTGGAAGACGATCCGATCGTGTTCTTCACAAAGTTTTTGTTCTTTTTCCACATCAATGGCCTCGTCAGGATATTCCTGATAAAGGTCGCGGAATGTAATACCGGGTGCGACTTTCAATGTGTCTGCAAAGGCTCTGTTCACAACTGACTGCTCCATATTCGGATGAAATGCGAGCACCAATACTTTCATGATTCCATCTCCTTCTTCCATTTTATTCATCTTAACGAACAGCCGGCCTGGATTCAACAAAAACGCTTCGTCCCCATTCAAGGAAGAATCGGGCCGTGACAAAGGTCTTGATATAAGCCGCAAGACACAGAATTGCATGCCTTGGAGGAAGATGCGAAAGGTCAAAATCCGAGTTTCTTCATTTATATTTAAACATAAGCAAAAAGTCTCTTAAAGACTGCCATGAAAAAATAAGGCAAACAGGTGAAAACGGAGCTATAGACATGGATCATCATGAACGGGCAATATCTATTAATGCGATTATTCCGAATTTTCGGCAAGTTGAAATGGAAATGTGGATCTATATCCTGATGAATGGTTCAAGTCAAAAGCTCCCGTTATCTTCTAAAAATCAAATATGAATGCAGGATGAATTAATGGTTTTTTGTTCTCATCAAAAACGCTTCTACTTCTTTGACGGTTAATCCCATTTCTTTGGCCTCCAGCATAAGGGCTCTCCATTCTTCGATATTAGCTTGGGTCAGCTCCCTGTTTCGATAAAGCGTCCGTTCTTTCTTTTTCTGCTTGAGGCGGTGTGTGAATTGAAACAGTTCTTCCTGGTTCATCCCCGCCTGCACGGCCTGTACAAGGTGGGTTCTCCACTCGTCTTCATGCTCGGTCCGCCGATAAAGGATCACTTCGGTATCAAACAATTCCTTTAATTCCACTTTCAGCGCACGGGAGATTTTTTTCAGGAATTCGACTGACGGATTTCTGTGAACGCCGCGTTCAATTTTGCTTAAATATGATTTTGATACGCCTGCTACATCAGCAAGCTGGTTAATGGAGTAGCCTTTTCTTTTTCTGTACATTCGGATGACTCTTCCGATCATACTGATTCCTCCTCTTCCCCTTGCCATTCATATAAAAACGCTTTCCTGTTCATTATAAGAAATAATTTGTTCTTTATAAAATTCAAAAATTTAAGATATCGACAGAAAATAAAAGAAAACGAACGGAATTGTTCTCTAAAAAGAACTATATAGCTAAATTCAGCATTTTTCAATTCAAATTTTTTCTTTTATAATCCAATCATTAACAAACGGCATTCCTGAGGAGGCAGTCAAGCATGAAAGAAAATATTGATTTTAGAGAACTGATTGCAATCTTGCGAAAAAGAACGGTTCTTATTCTCGTTTTGACAATAGGTGTAACATTGACGACCGGAATCATTCAGTTCTATGTGCTGACACCTGTCTATCAGGCATCGACGCAGATTTTGGTGCATCAAGTAGGAGAGAAAAAAGGGAGTGCCACGTACAGCGATATTCAAATCAACCTGCAATACACGCGGACATTCCAAGCACTTCTAAAGAACCCGGTGATTTTGGAGCAAGTCAAGAGAGAGCTTGATTTACCTTACTCTGCCGGCCGGTTGGGTGAAAAAATCGCAACGAGCAGTGAAAGCGAATCAGAGATTATTAACATTTCAGTTCAAGATGAAAATCAGAAACGGGCAGCCGATATAGCGAACACGCTAACAGCGGTGCTCAAAAAAGAGATTAAGCAAATTATGAACACCGATCGGATAACCGTCCTTTCAAAAGCCGACATCGTCGATTCGCCGACTCCTGTCAGACCGAATTACAAAATGAATATTTTGCTGGCATTCGGCGCCGCATTAATGACCGGAATCGCTTTGGCGTTCTTTTTGGATTTTATCGATGATACGGTTGCAAGGCCGTCGCAAGTCGAAAAGGAAGCGGGATTTATTTATTTGGGAAGTATTGAGCAAATGAAGCATACAAAAAGTCTGTTCCGCGGAGACCCCGATATGAATATCCGTGTGAAAGCAGGAAGGAGTGAGCCGCTTGGCTATTAGAAAAAAACGCTCTCGCAAATATCAATCGGCGCTTGTCGCATTGCATCAGCCGAACGCGCCAATCGTCGAACAATATCGGACGATCAGGACGAACATTGAGTTCTCATCCTTTGAGAAGCCGTTTAAGTCATTGCTCATCACATCGGGTCTGCCGGGAGAGGGCAAATCATTCTCGGCTTCAAACTTGGCGGTCGTATTTTCGCAACAGGAAAAAAAGGTCCTTCTGATCGACGCGGATTTAAGAAAGCCGACGATTCACAAAATTTTTGAGCTCGATAACCATTCTGGCGTCACAAATGTATTGATGAAAAAAACGACGCTGGAAAATGTCGTGCAGCAAAGCCAGGCGGAAAATCTCCATGTGCTGACAAGCGGTCCGATACCTCCGAATCCGTCCGAGCTGTTGTCGTCGCAGGCGATGGAGGATCTGCTTGCAGAAGCGTACAACCAGTATGATTTAGTCATCTTTGATTCGCCGCCGCTTTTGCCGGTCGCAGACGCGCAAATATTGGCGAACCAAGTGGATGGAAGCATCCTTGTCATCCTCAGCGGAAAAACAAAGCTTGATAACGCGATCAAGTCGCGGGACGCGCTGAATTCTTCAAAAAGCGAACTGCTCGGCGCCGTGTTGAACGGGCGGAAAGTGAAGAAAGCGCGTCAGTATAATTACGCAACTATGTAATCTTATGAAGCGGCTGCAACCGCTTTAGGTGATGTCTCCTTGCCTTTACCGATGGAGGCACTCGGCTCTACCGTGGGCAGACTACCCGTCTGCCTTAGACGCAAGTCGTCGATGGCGGGGCGTGAGGACGGGTTAAATGCCCATTTTTATTTGATGTACGTGCTCGGTTTAAATTTGAAAATCGCCCGTATCTTTTTAGCTCATGGGATTTTGGCCTGAAAGATCCTATCAGCTAGAAAGATACATTAGGAGGTAGGAAATTGACATATCGGAGAAGGCTTTCCATTATTACCGCACTCGATTCGTACTTGGTTTTGCTGTCCATCTTTATCGGATATCAGCTGATTTCGCCATCATATGATTTATACCCTTCGGAAATGCTGCTGATGACTTCACTGATACTGCTTGGCGCTCAGCATTTATTCGCCCATTGTTTCCACCTTTACAAAAAAGTGTGGGAGTACGCAAGCATCGGTGAATTATATGTGCTGCTTAAATCGATTACCTTGTCCCATCTAGTGACGGCGGTCCTCGAACTGTTTTTCTTTCAAAACGTTCCGGTTCGCCTTTTATGTTTAAGCTGGCTGTTCCAGCTGATCTTGATCGGCGGGTCGCGGATGATGTGGCGCATCATCAGGGAACAGGTGAACAAAGAAAGCAAAGGATCTTTAAGAGCGCTTATTATCGGAGCGGGCTCTGCCGGCAGTTTGATCGCAAAACAGCTTGTGCAAAAGCCGGAATTGAACATTAAGCCCGTCGCATTTATCGATGATGACAAAACGAAATACCGGCTTGAAATCATGGGTTTGCCCGTTTTAGGCGGAAAAGAGCAGATCATGCAGGCGGTCCGGCAGTGGAATATCGACCGGATCATCATCGCCATTCCATCTTTAAGCGTCACTCAGATGCAGGACATGTACAAGGCGTGTGCGCAAACGGGGGTCAAAACGCAAATCATGCCGAAAATAGACGAAATTTTGCTCGGCAGACATCCTGTCGGCCAGCTTCGCGATGTCAAAGCGGAAGATTTGCTCGGAAGGGAGCCTGTCCAGCTTGATACAAGCGAAATCTCCAATACGGTCAAGGATCGCGTCGTTCTTGTGACGGGGGCCGGAGGTTCAATCGGCTCGGAAATCTGCCGGCAAATCAGCAAATTTAAACCGAAATCGATTGTTTTAGTCGGGCACGGAGAAAACAGCATTCATTCGATTCTGCTGGAACTGCAGGAGAAGTTCGGAAAGCATGTCGCCTATTATCCGGAAATCGCCGACATACAGGACAGAGAGAAAATGTTTTTGCTGATGGAACGCTACAAACCGAATGTCATTTATCATGCAGCTGCACACAAGCATGTGCCGCTCATGGAAAAATGCCCGAAAGAAGCTGTCAAAAACAATATCCTCGGTACGAAAAACGTCGCTGAAGCCGCCGACGAAACCGGAGTGGAAACTTTTGTCCTGATCTCGTCAGACAAAGCGGTCAACCCCGCCAATATCATGGGGGCCACGAAGCGGTTCGCGGAAATGCTGATCATGAATCTCGGCAAAACGAGCAAAACCAAATTTGTCGCTGTCCGCTTCGGAAATGTTCTCGGCAGCAGGGGAAGCGTCATTCCGATTTTCAAAAAACAAATCGCTAAAGGCGGTCCGGTCACTGTCACACACCAGGACATGACGAGGTACTTCATGACGATTCCGGAAGCTTCAAGGCTGGTTATTCAAGCGGGGGCGCTTGCCAAAGGAAGACAGATTTTCGTGCTCGATATGGGCGAACCGGTCAAAATCGTTGATCTCGCCAAAAATCTCATCCAGCTCTCAGGCTATACGACAGACCAGATCAAAATCGAATTTACAGGCATCCGCCCGGGAGAAAAAATGTACGAAGAGCTGCTGAATCAAAATGAAGTGCTGGCAGAGCAGGTTTTTCCGAAGATTCATATCGGCAAGGCGGTCGACGTCGAGTTGACGGTGCTGAAGACATTCATGGAGGAATTTATGTATTTGTCAGACCGCGAGCTGAGAGAACGCTTATTCCAAGCGATCGGCCAGCACGAGAAAAAGCTGGTGACAGCGCACTAGGGGGAAGAACATGACAAGAACGGTTTTGTTTTGCGCTACTGTGGATTACCATTTCAAGGCCTTCCACCTCCCATATTTAAAATGGTTTAAAGAGCAGGGATGGAACGTTCATATCGCCGCAAAAGGAGATATGACACTGCCTTATACAGACAAAAAATTTGATATCGACATCAGGCGTTCTCCTCTGAATGCGAGCAATATCGCTGCCTATCGGGAGCTGGCGCGCATCATTGACGAAAACCGGTACAACATCATTCATTGCCACACGCCGATGGGAGGCGTGCTGGCAAGGCTTGCGGCCTGGAAACAGAGAAAAGAGGGAACGAAAGTGATCTATACCGCTCACGGTTTTCACTTTTGCCAAGGTGCACCATTAAAGAATTGGCTGCTGTACTATCCGATTGAAAAAGGGCTGTCCGCTTTGACCGATTGCCTAATTACGATCAATGAAGAAGATTTCGTCCTTGCAAAAGGCTTGCACAAGGCGCTGCGAGCAGAAAAAATCCACGGCATCGGCGTCGATACGGAGCGCTTTCACCCTGTCAGCGAAACAGAGAAAATGCTGCTCAGGAAAACATACGGTTTCAAAGAAGACGACTTTATTCTCATATATCCCGCGGAACTGAACGCGAATAAAAACCAGGCGCTTCTCATCGAAACGGCGGCTGCTTTAAAAGACAGAGCCCCGAACTTAAAGCTCGTGTTTGCAGGAAAAGGGCAGATGGAAGAAAAATACCGAAGTCTCGCTGAACAAAAAGGCGTTTCTTCGACCGTCACATTTGCCGGTTTTCAAAAAAACATCCACGAATGGATTCAGCTTGCCGATGTGTCTGTCGCTTCAAGCATCAGGGAAGGGCTCGGCATGAACCTCCTGGAAGGAATGGCGGCAGGTAAACCCGCCGTTGCAGCGGACAACCGCGGACACCGGGAAGTCATTCAAGAGGGCGTGAACGGATTTTTGATTCCGCAGGGGGACGCCGGAACGTTCAGCGACCGGATTTTGCAGCTGTATCGCCTGCCTTCTTTGCGAAAAAAGATGGGGGACGCGGGGAGACGAACGGCCGCCGCTTTTTCCCAGCAGCGCACCGTCAAAGAAATGGCGGACATTTACTCTTCCTTTATGGATCATGAAACAGTTGAAAGGAGGCTGAAAGGATGACAGGGGGTCAAAAGCCGAAAGTTTCTGTCATTATGGGAGTCTACAATTGTGAAGACACGATCGCAGAGAGCATCGAGTCGATTTTAAATCAAACCTATAAAAATTGGGAACTGATTATATGCGACGATGCATCGACAGATGGGACATATGCTGTTGCCAGGCGGTATGCTGATCATTACGCAGATCGGATCAAGCTGATCAAAAACGAGAAGAATCAGCGGCTGGCAGCTTCGCTAAACCACTGTCTCCGGTACGCCGGCGGGAAATATATCGCGCGCCAGGACGGAGATGACATCTCTTTGCCAAGGCGTTTTGAAAAACAAGTCGCGTTTCTTGAATCACAATTTCATTATCATGTCGTCGGCAGCGGAATGATGGCCTTTGACGAAAACGGGATCAGAGGCGTCAGAATGCTTCCTCCCTCTCCCGGGCCGAGAATCATGGCGAAAGGAACGCCGTTTTGCCATGCGACGATCATGATGAGAGCGGAAGTGTACGAGGCGCTGGACGGCTATCGGGTCGGCCGGAGAACAAGAAGGATGGAAGACATCGATTTGTGGCTCCGTTTTTTTGAAGCGGGCTACACAGGCTATAACCTTCAGGAAGCTTTATACAAAGTAAGGGAAGACGAATCGGCGTTTAAAAGGAGAAAGTTCAGCTACTCGATTGACAATGCGTTTATCGTCTTTGCCGCCTGCAGACGGCTGAAGCTGCCGCTCTCAGACTACATTTATATGATGAAACCTATCATCAGGGGGCTCATGCCTCCTTTTATCATGAACAAATATCATAAAAGAAGATTGATGAATGAAGGCGGAGGGGTCGTAAAACATGAATGACGGAAGCGTGAGACCAGAACGGGTGCTTCACATCGTAAGCGGAATGAACCGCGGCGGAGCGGAGACGATGATTATGAATATATACCGCCATACAGACAGGCGGCATATTCAATTTGATTTTATTTCCCATCGGGAAGAAACGTGCGATTATGATCCGGAGATCATCACGCGCGGCGGCCGGGTGTTTTATGTACCGAGCATCGGTCGCTCGGGGCCTCTCGCCTACATCAAAAACATCAGAAGGATTTTGGTTGAGAAAGGGCCGTATGCCGCCGTACACGCCCATACGGATTTTCAGACGGGGTTTGCCGCATTGGCGGCCAGGCTCGCCGGCGTTCCGGTCAGGGTCTGTCATTCTCACAACACGGCCTGGAAGTCTAACCCCCGGTTTTGGGATACATGGCAGCTCCTTGCATTCCGCCGTTTGATTTTCTCCAGTGCTACGGCTCTGTGCGCTTGCGGCAAAGATGCCGGGCGTTTTTTATTCGGCGGAAAAAAGATGGGCAAAAACGCGGTCCATCTTTTGCAAAACGGGATTGAACTTGACAGGTTCAAAGAAGCGTACGGCATTTCAAAGACGGATGAAAAAAAGAGCTTCGGCATCAAGGAAGACGCATTGGTGATCGGACATGTCGGCCGTTTTTTTGAACAGAAAAACCACGCATTTCTGCTCGGGCTTGCCGCTCATTTCAAGAAATCGGGCACGCCTTTTCAAGCGGTGTTCGCAGGTGACGGTCCGCTGCGCAGACAGATCGAAGAAAAAGCCGCCGCTCTCGGTGTAAAAGACAACATTCTGTTTCTCGGCGTCGTCGAAGATATCCCGGCTCTCATGCAGACGTTTGATGTATTTGCCATGCCGTCTTTGTTTGAAGGGCTCCCCCTCGTTCTCGTCGAAGCGCAGGCATCAGGGCTTCCTTGTATTGTGTCAGATCACATTACGGAGGAAACCGATTTGGGACTCGGCCTGCTGAAACGTCTCAGCTTAAATGCCGGTTTTGAACGGTGGGCTGAGGATATCAGCCGTGCTGCTCAGGCGAAAAAGCCCGCATGGCCGGAGATTGAGAGAAGCCTGGCAGAGAGAGGCTATGATGCAAAAGCAAATTTGGCGAGACTGATGGACATCTATTCAATCTCCGCGACAGAAGGACAGTGAGTGTATGGCTGTTTATATGTTGAATATGGGGATTGTTTTCATCTGGTCATGGTTTGCGAAAATGTACGGCAGGGAAGATCACAGGCTGCCGACGGGCTACCGTCCGAATGCGCTCCTCACCGTCGTTCCGCTCGCGTCTTTAATTATCGTTGCCGGCTTAAGATACAAGGTCGGAACGGATTATCACACTTATATGCTGCTTTACGAATTAGCCGGAAAATACAACAGCATTTGGGAGATCTTCGGTTTCGGAACAGACAAGTCGTCGACAGATCCCGGATTTACCGCACTCTTATGGATATTAAACCAGATTTCAGCTGATCCGGCGCTCATGTTTGCCGTCGTTGCCGCGATTACCTATATCTATATCGTCAAGACGCTTTATGTGTATGGAAGGCCGTTTGAGTTGAGCATGTTTCTCTTTATTGGCATGTTTCACTACTATGCTTCGTTTAACGGTATTCGCCAATACATGGCGGCGGCCATTCTGTTTTGGGCGGTGCGGTATCTGATCGATGGGAAGCTGGTGCGCTATATGATCGTCGTGCTGATCTGTTCGCTTTTTCATTCTTCGGCTTTGATCATGATTCCGGTCTATTTCATCGTCAGAAGAAAAGCATGGTCGCCTGTCCTCTGGTGCCTCATGCTTTTATTTTTGGCGGGGACTTTTCTGTATCAAAAATTTCTGTCCGTATTCCTTGTCGTGCTTGAAAACAGTCAATACGGACATTACGAAGAATGGCTGATGAAAAATACGAACGGCATGAACGCCATTAAAATCGTCGTTCTTCTTCTCCCGCTCGTACTTGCATTCTGCTTCAGGGAGCAGCTCAGAAAGCGCTGGCCCGAAGTCGATTATATCGTCAACCTTTGTCTGATCGGCTTCCTGTTCGGAATTTTGGCGACAAAGGATGTCATTTTTGCGAGGTTCAACATTTATTTCGGGCTCTATCAGCTGATTCTCGTTCCTTATTTTGTACGGATTTTCGAACCGAAATCGAACGCGCTTCTGTATGTTTTGATTTTGATCTGTTACTTCTTATACAGTTTTATGCTCATGCCGTTCGACTCGTCGGTATTGCCGTACAGAACGATTTTTGAACGTTGAAGCGGAATAGGCCGTTTAGGTCTTGTGAAAATTTCGACAAAGGAGTCATCACATTGGAAAATCCAGCAGTTAGTCTACTGGTCGCTGTTTATAACACAGAAGCTTTTTTGCCGAATTGTTTGCAGTCGCTGATCAGCCAGACCTTAAAAAATATCGAAATCATTATCGTTAATGACGGTTCAACAGACGGAAGCCAGAAGATCATTGATCATTACGCCCAAAAGGACGGACGCATCAAAACGATTCAGCAGAAGAATCAGGGTCTCGGCGCTGTCCGCAATAAAGGGATCGAAGCGGCGTCAGGCGAGTACTTGGCATTTATCGACTCCGACGACTGGATTGAGCCGGACTATTGCCAATCTATGTATGAAAAAGCGAAGGATGGGGATGCCGACCTTGTCATCTGTGATTATGCCGTCGAAATTCAGGATACCGGAAAAACGGTCTGCCCGGACATCGGGAAAAACTATGAAGGAAAGCCGAAAGAGGCATTCATAAAAGCTTTATTAAAGGGTCAAGTAAGCGGCTTTTCCTGGAACAAGCTCTACAGGCGGAGCCTGATTGAGCGGCATAAGCTCGTTTTCCCGCTGCGCGACGAGCTGGAAAACATCGAAGATCAATACTTCAGCTTCAGATGCCTTTTATATGCGAATACGGCGGCGTTCGTGACTAAGCCCCTTTATCATTACAGGGTCCACCTGTCGTCCATCGTCCAAAAGTATCAGGCGGGGCTGTTTGAAGACGGGCTCGCTCTTTATGAAGCCAACCTCGACTGCCTGACAAAGCACGGAAAGCTTCCGGCTTTAAAGGAGGCGCTGCACGTCTTTATCGTCAACCACGGCTGCATCAGTATTTTAAATGAATGCAAGAGTCGAAACCAAAATCCTTCAATAGAAAAATATAAAAATATCCGCAGCATATGCGCCTGTCCGGAATTCAGGGGGAAAATCCCCGCGGTGGACATGTCGGCATTCGATTCGAAGAAGAAGCTGCTCCTTATGCTGATTCGCTTGCGGTTGATGCCGGCAGTGTATGGATTTGCAGCAATTTACCAGAAAATGATCGAGCACAGAATGAAGAAATAGGCGGTGAGGAAATGACCTTTCAGGAACTGAAGATCAATCTTGCAGAATGGCTTTTGCTCAAGGTGAAATATCCTTCTGAATATGTGATGGGGACACCGGGTTTAAAGCGTTTTGATCAATACAAAGGCAAGAAAAAAATCATTCTGACTTTAATTCCGTCCCATGATAATTTGGGAGATCACGCGATTGCCCTGGCAAGCCGGACATTCATAGAAAACGAGTTTCCCGATTTTGAATTAATTGAAATCGGCATCAACGATATTTACAAACATGCAAAAGCCCTCATGCGCATCCGCCACCCCGAGGATATGGTGTTCATCATCGGCGGAGGAAACATGGGGGATTTGTACCGCAATGAGGAATGGACGAGGCGCTTTATTATCAAAACATTCAAGCATTATAAAATTGTCCAGCTCCCAGCCACCGCGCACTTTTCCGAGACGCCCCGCGGCAAAAAGGAGCTGAAAAGAGCGAAAAAAGTCTACAACTCCCATCGCCGGCTGTTTATGATGGCGCGCGATGATACAACCTATCAATTTATGAAACAGCATTTTTCAAAGCAAACGATTGTGAAGCAGCCTGATATGGTGCTTTATTTAAAGAAAGAACAGCAGTCTGAAAGAGACGGTGTGCTCGTTTGTTTAAGGGAGGATAAAGAAAGCTTTCTCAGACCGGAAGAGCGTGAAAAGCTGCTGAAGGCTGTCGGCGACGAATATGGCACCGTGCAAACTTTTACAACGACGATCGGCAGGAGGGTCAGCCGCGTGTCTCGCGAGAAGGAGCTGAATCGGCTTTGGGATCAGCTGAGAGGTGCGGAGGTTGTCGTGACAGACAGGCTGCACGGCATGATTTTTTGCGCGATTACAGGAACGCCGTGCGTTGTGATCCGCTCTTTTGATCATAAAGTGCTTGAAGGCTTTCGCTGGCTGAAAAGCGTTCCTTCGATGAAGCTTGTGGAAAATCCCGATGCGGGGGAGGTTCTCGGCGCAATCGAAGAGCTGATCAAGACCGGTGAATCGTATCGTGAGACCCCGTCAAGGGAGCATTATTTCACAGATTTAAGACAGAAAATTATGGGTGATGTCCAATGAAGCCATTCGTCAGTATCATTGTTCCGATGTACAATGTCGAAGATTATATAGAAGAATGCGTCGATTCGCTGCGCAGGCAGACGCTGAAAAATATTGAAATCATCCTTGTCGATGACGGCTCTCCCGACAGATCAGGAGAGATAGCCAGAAAGTACTGCAGCCTGGATGCCAGAGTGAAAGTGATTCATAAAAAAAACGGCGGGCTGAGCTCAGCGAGAAATGCCGGTCTTCAAGCCGCGACAGGAGATTATGTCGGATTTGTCGACGGCGATGATTTTGTATTGCCTGCAATGTTTGAAAACATGTACGCCGCTGCCAAAAAAGACGACCTTGATATCGTCATGTGCGGGTATCATAAACATTCCGATGAGGAAGACACCTATTTCCCGCCGCCGCTGCCGACCGATCGCCTCTTGTTGAGCTGGGATATTAAACGCGAGCTCAAAAAGGCGCACGAAACCCGCTTCATCTGGTATGTGTGGCGGAATTTGTACAGGCGCGACCTGCTGAAGAAAAACCAGCTGTACTTTTTTGAGGACATTCGTTTTGCAGAGGATTCGCCGTTCAATTTGTACGCCTTTTATGCAGCGAAACGGGTGAGAGCGATCGATGACGGCTACTACATGTACAGGTGCAATCCGGATAGCCTGACGGAGGTGCCGTTTAAACCGTACATGGACGAAAGCCTGAAAAGGCAGTACCGGGCGAAAAGGAGATTCTATGAGACGTTTCAGCTTTTGGATGAATGTGCGGACGATCTGGAAACGTACACATGCAAACATCAAATTCCGATGCTTTTAGCCAATGCCTGTGCGGAACCGAAGCCTTCAAAGCAGGTGAGGCGGCACATTAAAGACATTTTGTCTTACCGGATGGTGCAGTCGTGCGTCAAATCAACGTCTCTCCGCAACCGCAATCTTTTAATCGGCCAACGGCTCGTTTTATTGCTATGCAAGCTGAATATTCCGATCCTGCTCGAATTGTTTTTTAAACGAAATCTGCCCAGTAAGGGATGAGCCTTTTGAATAAGACATTTGTTTTGAATCTCGGCGCCAATGTGGCGTCTTTTTTATTATCGGTGCTGTTTTCGATGTGGCTGACGCCTTATGTCATCAAGAACCTCGGTGTTGAGGCGTTTGGGTTTGTCCATCTTACGCAGAATATGATCAATTACTTTTCGATTATTACGGTCGCCTTGAGCGCGGTCGTTGTCAGGTTTTTTTCTGTTTCCGCCCACAGGGGGGCGCTTGATGAAGCGAGAGGCTATATGAATACCTACATCGTTTCATCACTGGTGCTTTCAGTCATCTTGTTTTTTCCGCTTGGCGGCACGGTGTTTTTTATCGATCAGATCATTCGCGTTCCCGCCGGTCTTTTGGGAGATGTGCAGATTGCGCTTTTGATCGGGAGTCTGCTGTTTTTATTGACCTTTGTGATGTCGGGATTTGCCGCCGGTCCGTTTTTTGCCAATAAAATCTATATTACAAGTACGATCCAGGCCGTCCAAATGCTGATTCGCGTCTTGAGCGTATTGTTGATTTTCGCGTGGTTTGCGCCGAAGATCTGGCACATTCAGCTCGCCGCTCTTATCGCAACCGCTTCGGCGTGCATCCTGTCGATCTTTTTCTTTAAGAAATTGATCCCATGGTTTACCTTTCGGGTGAGGGATATGTCGTTTGCAAAGTGCGAAAAACTGCTTCAGGCGGGAGGCTGGAGCTCCGTCAGCCAAGTCGGCGTCCTGCTGTTTCTGCAAATCGATTTAATGGTGGCGAATGTGATGCTGGGGGTTTCCGAATCCGGCATGTACGCGGCGATCATTCAGTTTCCGCTGTTATTGCGGACGCTTTCGGGAACGCTTGCGGCCGTATTTTCACCTACGATTACACTCTATTATTCAAAAGGCGACAAAGAAGGGCTCGTCCGCTATGCCAACCAGGCCGTCAGGTTTAACGGCATTCTGCTCGCTTTGCCGGCGGCGCTTCTGGGCGGGCTTGCCGGCCCGTTTCTGACGCTGTGGCTCGGCCCTTCATTCGAACATTTGAAATGGCTTTTACTGATACATGCGGGTTACTTGGTTGTTTCATTAAGCCCGGCGCCGCTGTTTTATATCTTTACCTCCTATAACAAGCTGAGAACACCGGCACTGACCACGGTTGCCTTCGGCGTTGTCAATTTGCTGCTTGCCATCGTGCTGAGCGGACCGGCGGGACTCGGCCTTTACGGAATTGCGCTGGCCGGTGCGGCAGCTTTAATGCTGAAAAATGTCGTCTTCACTCCGATTTATGCGTCAAAGATTACGGGTGAAAGAAAAAGGGTCTTTTATAAAGGCATATACGGGCCGGTTGCCGGCGCTTCATTTACCTTGGCTGTCTGTTACGCTCTTCAATACTTATTTGCGGTCGACAGCCTGCTGTCTCTGTTTGTCACGGCGCTGGCTGCGACGGGGGCATACGGCTTGTTTGCCTATTTCGTCACGTTGACGAAAGCGGAACGGCATATTGTCATAACGAGGCTGCAAGCATTTCGATGCTCTTTATCTTTCCCGTTTCAAAAGGGATTTTTTAAATAAAAGAAAGGGGTGCGTTTTTCGTGCTAGCGAAACGGTTTTTCGATCTTGCATTGTCGGTTATTTTGCTGGTCGCGCTCAGTCCGGCCATGATCCTGACAGCTTGCCTCATCAGATGGAAAATCGGCTCGCCTGTTTTATTTCGCCAAACCCGTCCGGGGCTGAATGGCGAGCCTTTTACATTATATAAATTCAGAACAATGACTGATGAAAGAGATGAAGCAGGCCATCTGCTAAGCGATGAAAAACGGCTGACAAAGACGGGGCGGCTGATCAGAAAAACGAGTCTTGACGAATTGCCGCAGCTGATCAACGTCATCAAAGGAGACCTCAGCCTCGTCGGGCCGCGGCCGCTTTTGATGGAGTATATTCCCCTCTATTCGAAGCGGCAGTGGAGACGGCATGAAGTCAAGCCGGGCATCACGGGCTGGGCGCAGATCAACGGGAGAAATAAAGTGACATGGGAGGAAAAGTTTGAACTTGATGTCTGGTATGTGGATCATCGTTCCTTTTTGCTTGATCTCAAAATCCTTTTGTTGACTGTCGTAAAAGTCTTGAAGTCGGAAGGCGTCAGCCAGGACCGGCATGTGACAGCAGAAAAATTTACGGGGAGAAGGAATGCCTGATGGAAAACGTGGTGATCATCGGAGCCGGCGGCCATGGGAAAGTCGTTCGGGATCTTGTAAAAGCGCGGCCCGATACGGCGCTTGCCGGTATTCTCGATGACCGGTATGCGGAGCTTCATGTCGAGAACGGTCTGTATCGCGGGCCTTCAGGCGCCGCAGAAGAAATTGCGCGATTGCATCCGGACGCGAAGTTCGTCCTGGCTGTCGGTCAAAACGGCCTCAGACAGCAGCTGTATGAACGCCTCGGCCTTCCGCTTGACCGGTATGCGGTCTTGATTCATCCATCCGCCGTGATCAGCGGTTCGGCCCGGATTCAAAACGGCGCCGTTGTCATGGCGTCGAGCGTTATCCAAGCGGATGCCCACATCGGCATCCACACGATTGTCAACACAGGTGCGATCGTCGAACATGACAACCGGATCGGCGATTACGTTCATCTTTCGCCGGGAACGGTGTTAACCGGCGGCGTGACAGTTATGGAAGGCGCTCATCTCGGAGCGGGAACGGCGGTCATTCCCGGAAAGACAATCGGCCGCTGGAGCGTGACTGGAGCGGGATCAGCCGTGATTCACGACATTCCTGATGATTGTACCGCTGTCGGAGTCCCTGCAAGAAAGATCAAATAACAGCAGTAAAAAGGGTGAAAAACATGAGTCAGAATAAGCGAATTTATTTATCCCCGCCGCACATGAGCGGAGACGAAGAGCGCTATGTAGCCGAAGCGTTTCGGACAAACTGGATCGCGCCGCTCGGTCCCCTTGTCGATACGTTCGAAGAAAAGATTGCCGCCTATGCGGGGACATCCGGGGCCGCGGCAGTCAGCTCAGGAACAGCCGCAATCCACCTGGCGTTGAAATTACTCGGCGTCGGCAAAGGCGATACGGTCTTCTGTTCTTCCTTTACGTTTGTAGCGAGCGCCAATCCGATTATATATGAACAGGCTGAACCGGTTTTCATCGATTCTGAACGGGATACATGGAACATGTCGCCCGAGGCGCTTGAACGGGCGCTCGACGAAGCGGAGCGGACCAGGAATCTTCCGAAAGCCGTCATCGTCGTCAACTTGTACGGCCAAAGCGCGAAAATGGACGAGATTATGGCGATTTGCGATCGATTTGCCGTGCCTGTTATTGAAGATGCGGCCGAATCGCTCGGTTCTGTTTATAAGGGCAGAAAAAGCGGAACTTTCGGACGCTTCGGCATTTATTCGTTCAACGGTAACAAAATCATCACCACATCAGGCGGAGGAATGCTTGTCAGCGATGATGAAGACGCTTTGAAGAAGGCGCGCTTTTTAGCCACTCAGGCGCGTGAGCCCGCCATTCATTATCAGCACGAAAAAGCGGGCTACAATTACCGGATGAGCAATGTCCTGGCCGGAATCGGCATCGCTCAGCTCGCCGTCCTGGATGACAGGGTACACGCCAGACGGGCGATCTTCGAGCGCTATCAGGAGGCGCTCGCCGGTATCGAAGGTATAGAATTCATGCCTGAGGCCGGCATGTCAAACCGCTGGCTCACGACATTAACGTTTGACACAGCAAAGATACAAACAACACCGGCGGACATCATTGAACAGCTCGCAAATGAAAACATTGAAGCCCGGCCGTTATGGAAGCCTTTGCACAGACAGCCTCTTTTTAAAGGCGCGGCCTTTTATCCGCACGATGACCAAGGCTCAGTCTGCTGCGACTTATTTCAGCGCGGACTCTGCCTGCCGTCAGGATCAAGCATGACGCAAAAAGAGCAGGATCGGGTAATTCAAATCGTGGCCGACCGGATTAAATATAAATGAGGTGCTAACACATGGCGATTACATACTCCATGGACAGCTTAAAGCATAAGCTGGCAGAAATTTTGGATGTCATCCCAAGGCATTCATCAGTCGTTTACTTGGACTACCCGCTCTACGGAAACGTCGGGGACCTATTGATCATGAAAGGAACGGAAGCTTTTTTTGAAACATACGGCATCAAGGTGCGCGAAAGATGGAATGCAGAGAATTTTATTCCGGGCCGCCGCATTCCAAAGGACGCCATCATCGTTTGTCAGGGGGGCGGCAATTTCGGCGATTTGTACCCTCACTTTCAGCAGTTCAGGGAACGGGTGGTCGAACATTACCCGGACAACCGGATCGTCATTCTGCCGCAGTCAATTTATTATGAACATGAAGAAAATGCAAAAAAAACGCGCGGCATTTTGGCGGCTCACCCGGATCTGCACTTATTCACGCGGGAAAAGGCATCATTCGAATTTGCCCTCAAGCATTTCGAAGGGGTGAAAAATATCAGAATGATGCCCGACATGGCGCACCAGCTCTGGCCGATCGCGGCACCTGCCGAAAAGCCTTCTGAGTCCGTTCTGCGGTTGATCAGAACCGACAAAGAAGCAAACAGCAGCCTGCAGAAAACAGGGGAGCCGGATACGTACGATTGGAACGTCATCTTGTCAGAAGGCGACAAACGCGGAATCAAACGCTTGCAGACGATCAATGTCCTCAACAAAAAAGCGGGCAATCCGCTGCCGATCGCTTCTTATTGGAAACGCTATTCGGACAGCCTCGTCGACAAATCCATCCGTTTTTTCAGCCGCTATGAATCTGTCGTAACTTCAAGGCTGCACGGCCACATCTTATCGTGCCTGCTCGGAAAAGAAAACGTCGTGATTGACAACTCTTACGGAAAAAACGCAAATTACTACAACACATGGATGAAGGATATCCCGAGTACAGAACTGATTCAAAACAAGCCGGAAGAAGCAAAAAAACCGCCTGTTCACGTATGACAGGCGGTTTTTTTGCTATGCTTCTTCGCGCTTTACTTTATTGTAGGCTTCATCCAAATGCTGAATCCGTTTTAAAACGACCGCGTTTTTTGTCAGCTGGTCTTGAACAAGCGTTGACACGACTGAACGGTAGTAGCTGTTCATCGCGTGAATTTTATCCTCATTTGGATGCATTTCAATATGGGTTTTAAAATTTTCTATGAAATAGGGCACAGAAAAAAGTTCTGTCAATGGTAACACTCCTTTTTTAAGTCTATACGGTATGGAACCGATCGTGTAAACTAATAGTGGGAGGGGAGATATGATGAACTTGCATGTACAGCAGCAGCAAACGGCAAAACTTCACTTGACGCAAGGGCTTGCCCAAGCCATTCATATGCTTCAGTATTCGTCGGCCGAGCTGAACAGCCGGATTGACGAACTCTCATTGGAAAACCCCCTTATCGAACGAAAAGACCCCGATATTCCCCGATCATTTTACCATAAAACGAATCGTCATTTGCAAAATGAAGGAATGAGCCGCTCTGAGACGGCGCATTCCCGTGAAGATGTCAAAAGCGTCTTGAAACAGCAGGCGCTCGATCTCCGGCTGTCAAACCGGGAAAAGCGGATTTTCAGCTACTTGGTCGAATCCCTTGATCCAAACGGATATGTGACAGAAGACATCGCCTTTATCGCTTCCGAGCTGGCTGTCACCAGAGAAGAAGCGGAAGAAGTCTTGGGCA
The DNA here is from genome assembly GCF_030449715.1 of Bacillus sp. LB7. Taxonomy (NCBI): domain Bacteria; kingdom Bacillati; phylum Bacillota; class Bacilli; order Caryophanales; family Bacillaceae; genus Bacillus; species Bacillus sp. LB7. Next base: position 139,423 of record NZ_JASGCA010000010.1, on the reverse strand, counting down.
AGCTGCAAACTCTTGATCCGGCAGGCATCGGAGCGCGGTCGCTTCAGGAATGCATCCTGATCCAATTAAAGCGTCTGCCAAAGGAGACGGCAAAAGCGGAAAAAGTCATTTCCTCATACTTTGATCTGTTTGCCAAAAAAGGATGGAAAGAGCTGTCTGAGAGAGCGGGGCTTTCGCTTTCAGAGCTTCAGGACATACAAGACCTTGTCGCAGAACTGTCGCCGCGTCCCGGATTGATGTATGGCACGGAAGAAGGCGGAGTCTATCTCGAGCCTGATGTCATCATTTCAGCCGAGGATGGAAAATTGGTGCTTGAGCTCAGCAGCCGTTCTTTTCCCGACATCCAGCTTAACGCGTTTTACGAGCCGTTTTTGCAGCGTCAGTCAAAAGACGAGGCGACCGTTTATATCTCTGATAAGTTCAAGCAGTGGAAATGGCTAGACAATGCCCTCAGGCAAAGACGGGAAACGATGCGGAGGGTGATGGCGGAAATTATGGTGCGGCAAAAAGATTATTTTTTAAAAGGGAAAGACGAACTGAAGCCGCTCACATTAAAAGAGGTCGCCGATGCCCTCGGCGTTCACGAATCAACTGTAAGCCGCGCAGTCAAAGGGAAAATCGTGCAGACGCCTTTTGAGCTGTGCGAGCTTAAACGTTTTTTTTCGGCGAAGGTAAAGGACGCCGCTGACGGACATACGTCAAGTCACACAGTCAAAGCGCATCTGCGCCGGCTGATCGATGAAGAAAATAAAATGAAACCGCTTTCAGATCAGGAGCTGGCCGACCTTTTAAACGAAAAGCACGGCGTCGTCATATCGAGGCGGACCGTTGCCAAATACCGTGATCAGCTCAATATACTGCCTTCGTCTGTCAGAAAGAGATATCAATAAAGAAGCCGTCCGGCACGAACGCCGGCGGCTCTTTTTTACGGGATCATCCACGCAAACAGGTGATGCTGCAGGAACGTGATCGTGCAAACCAGGAACAGAAGAAACAGACTGTGTTTCAGTGTAAAGCGCAGCAAATCGGATTCCTTTCCTGCCAGTCCGACAGCTGCGCAGGCGACCGCAATCGACTGCGGAGAGATCATCTTTCCTGTGACGCCGCCCGAAGAGTTGGCCGCCACAGACAGCACCGGCTCCATTCCGACCGACTGTGCCGTCACTTTTTGCAGACTGCCGAACAGCAAATTGGCCGACGTATCTGAACCGGTTATAAAGACGCCGAGCCAGCCGAGAACGGGAGAAAAGAATGCGAACATTGAACCCGTCATAGCAAGGGACATGCCAAGTGTTGTGCTCATGCCCGAAGAGTTGGTGACATAGGCAAAACCGACGACGGAAGCGATCGTTAATATCGGCTTGCCGAGCTCTTTCAGCGAATCTGTAAACACGGCGCCCCATTCTTTCCAAGGCATGCCTGTGACAAACTTTGTCAGTACGGCGGCAATCAGGATCGCCGTTCCCGCCGATCCGGCGAGATCAAGTTTATAAAGAGCTTCAAGCGGTTTTCCCGAGCCATCGAGAATTTGATTGTGCAAAAATGGCACACCGGGCGCGAACGTCAGCCTGCCGCCGATGTCATTGATGAACAGCAGCAGTGGATTTGCCCCTTCGTAATGGCCTGTCAGCGCCTGTTTGACAGCTGGAATTCCCCAGATGGAGACCATTGCCGTGAGCAGCAAAAACGGTGTCCACGCCTTGAAAATCTGCCCCGCCGAGTATGAAGCCTTTTGATGTTCAAGCTGCTGCGCCTCCGCGGCAGCGGCCATTTCCTTTTCATGTGAAAATCTGAATGTCGTTTTCGGTTTCCAAAATTTTAAGAATACAGTGAGCGCGATAAGCGATACGATGGCTGACAAAATATCCGGGAGCTCAGGCCCCAGAAAGTTTGAGCTTACATACTGCGTAACGGCAAAAGAGACACCCGACACGAGAATCGCCGGCAGCACTTCCCAAGCCCTTTTCAAGCCGCTCATGATGATAATCAAATAAAACGGAATAAATACAGATAAAAACGGGAGCTGGCGTCCGACCATTTTTGAAATGTCCATCGCAGGAATCCCCGTCGGTCCCTCAACCGCGATAATCGGGATGCCGATCGCCCCGAAAGCGACAGGCGCCGTGTTGGCGATCAGGCATATGCCCGCCGCATACAACGGATTGAAGCCGAGGCCGACAAGCAATGCGGCCGAGATTGCGACAGGGGCGCCGAAGCCTGCCGCTCCTTCCAAAAATGCCCCGAATGAAAACGCTATCAAAAGTGCTTGCAAACGGCGGTCATCTGTGATCGACAATACCGAGCTCCTGATGATTTCAAATTGACCGGTTTTGACTGTAAGCTTGTACAAAAAAACGGAAGTCACAATGATCCAGCCGATCGGAAGCAGCCCGTAAACCGCCCCTTGCGAAGCCGACATCACAGCCTGATGAGCAGGCATGCCGTATACGAAAACGGCCAGCGCGAGCGCAATCAGCAAAGTCGTCACACCCGCTGTATGCCCTTTCATTCTTTTGATTGCCAGAGCCCAGAAAAAATACAAAATCGGTATCAGCGCTGCAAGCGAAGAAAGCAGCAAACTGTTCCCCAATGGAGTATAATCTTGCGTCCATCCCATCTCCAATTCCCCCTTTGTTCAAAGTCTCACTCAGTCATCTGATGACATGATGATAAGACTGATCATTTAGCATTATATTTCTCAATGTCATAAATTACAATCTTTTTTTGCATGGAGCCGAAGTCTATATGTTCCGGACGGAAAGAACGATATAATAAAAAATAGCGCATCATGCCCAGTCTGGTTACGAGGTGAAAAAAGTTGAAATACAAACAAATCAAGACGAAAAAAATATACGAAGAAGTCGCGGAAGCGCTTCTTGAATCGATTAAAAGCGGAGAGCTTGAGCCAGGTGACAAGCTTGACTCCGTCCAGGCGCTCGCCGACAGCTTTCAGGTCAGCCGTTCGGCCGTCAGGGAAGCGCTGTCCGCGTTAAAAGCGATGGGGATGGTCGAAATGAAGCAGGGGGAAGGGACGTATGTGAAAAGGTTTGATCCTGAGCAAATTTCCATCCCCCTTTCAGCTGCGCTTTTGATGAAAAAGAAAGACGTCGCTGAACTGCTCGAAGTCCGTAAGATTCTTGAAATCGGAGCTGTTTCAAGTGCGGCTCAAAAACGCACGGAAGATGATCTCGGGCGCATGCAGGCAGCACTTGAGGATATGAAGCAGGCGGACGGGAACGGCGAACTTGGCGAGAAAGCCGACCTCGCGTTTCATCTTGCGCTTGCCGGCGCCTCGCAAAACGATCTGCTGAAAGGCTTGATGAATCATGTGTCATCGCTCTTAATTGAGACGATGAGGGAGACGCGCAAAATTTGGCTGTTCTCGAAGAACACAACCGTTAAGCGCCTTTATGAGGAACACGAAGCCATCTATCAGGCTGTGATGGAAAAAGACGGTCAAAAAGCAGAGCAGGCGATGCACAATCATCTGACAAATGTGGAAAATGTGCTGGCCTCATATTTTGAAGAAACGAAACAGACTGACGAGCCGGCCATATAAGCAGCGGCCTGAGTGAAAACGAAAAAGAAACCCCTTTCAAAAAATTTTACCAAGGTGTAAGATGGAGAAAGAGGGGTTTCTAACCAAGTCATCAGATGACCTGATTTATCGGGTTGGAGAGGGGATCAAGATGAAAGTATCACTGTTTATCACGTGTTTGGTTGACATGTTTCAGTCAAATGTCGGAAAAGCGACGGTTGAACTGCTGGAGCGGCTCGGATGTGAAGTGGATTTTCCCGAAGGGCAGATCTGCTGCGGCCAGCCTGCGTACAACAGCGGCTATGTCAAAGATTCCAAAAAAGCGATGAGACGGATGATTGAGACGTTTGAATCAGCCGAATACGTCGTCAGCCCTTCAGGATCGTGCGCTTTTATGTTCAAAGAGTATCCGCACCTTTTCCGGGATGAGCCGGCCTGGGCGGAAAAAGCGCAGCGGCTGGCTGACAAAACGTATGAGCTGACCGATTTTATCGTCAACGTTTTGAAGGTTGAAGACGTTGGGGCGACACTTGAGAAAAAGGCGACTTATCATACGTCATGCCATATGACAAGGCTTTTGGGCGTCACGGACGCGCCGATGAAGCTGCTTCGGCATGTGAAGGGACTGGAGTTTACGCCGCTGCCGCGCAAACACGACTGCTGCGGGTTCGGGGGGACTTTTTCGGTGAAGATGTCGCAAATATCCGAACAGATGGTCGATGAGAAAGTGGCGTGTGTCGAAGAAACAGCCGCAGATGTGTTAATCGGGGCGGACTGCGGCTGCTTGATGAATATCGGCGGACGGATCGGGAGAAAGAACAAGCAGATTGAAGTCATGCACATCGCAGAAGTACTGAACAGCAGATAAACAGACATCCGGTCATTTCACAGATAGAGGGGGACATTCGTTATGGCAATGAAGATCGGAACGCAGAAATTTAAAGAGCGCGTATCTGACGGGCTCGAAAACGAGTTTATGAGGGGGGCTGTTTCAAGTGCGCAGGAACGCTTGAGAACGCGCCGTCTTGAGGCGGCGGAAGAGCTCGGGAACTGGGAAGAATGGCGGTCTCAGGCCGAGGAAATCAGGCAGCACGTGCTCGAAAACCTGGACTACTACCTAGAACAGCTAGCCGAAAATGTCGCCAAAAAAGGCGGGCACGTATTCTTTGCACAGACGGCTGAAGAAGCGACAGGCTATATCCGCGATGTCGTAAAAAAGAAAAACGGCAAAAAAATCGTGAAATCAAAATCAATGGTGACCGAAGAAATCAACATGAACGAGGCGCTTGAACGCGACGGCTGCGAAGTGGTCGAAACCGATTTGGGCGAATACATCCTCCAAATCGATGATCATGATCCGCCGTCACATATCGTCGCACCTGCTTTGCATAAAAACAAAGAGCAAATTCGCGACGTCTTTAAAGAGCGGATCGGCTACCGCAACACCGAAAAGCCGGAAGAGCTTGTCATGCACGCCCGCGCCGTGCTCAGAAAGAAATTTCTCGAGGCTGACATCGGCATAACAGGCTGCAATTTTGCGATTGCCGATACGGGGTCTGTCAGCCTTGTCACAAACGAGGGAAACGGACGCCTTGTCACGACCATTCCGAAGACGCAGATTACCGTGATGGGGATGGAGCGGCTCGTCCCTTCATTCGACGAGTTTGAAGTTCTCGTCGGCATGCTCACAAGAAGTGCGGTCGGACAGCGGCTGACGAGCTATATCACGGCGCTGACAGGGCCGCGGCAGCCCGGTGAAGCGGACGGACCCGAAGAGTTTCACCTCGTCATCGTTGACAACGGGCGTTCGAACATTCTCGGAACGGAGTTTCAATCCGTCCTCCAATGCATCCGCTGTGCGGCCTGCATCAATGTCTGTCCCGTATACCGCCATGTCGGCGGACATTCTTACGGTTCGATCTATTCAGGCCCGATCGGAGCCGTATTGTCGCCGCTGCTCGGCGGATATGACGATTATAAAGAACTGCCGTACGCCTCTTCGTTATGTGCGGCCTGCTCTGAAGCATGTCCTGTGAAAATCCCGCTTCATGAACTGCTTCTGAAGCACCGGCAGCGCATCGTTGAAAAAGAAGGGCGCGCACCGATATCCGAGAAGCTCGCGATGAAAGCGTTCGGCTTGGGAACTTCTGCGCCATCCCTATATAAAATGGGCTCCAAATGGGCGCCGGCAGCCATGAAGCCGTTTAACGAAGACGGCAAAATAACGAAGGGACCGGGACCGTTAAAACAGTGGACTCAGATTCGCGACTTCCCCGCGCCGAACAAGTCAAGGTTCCGCGACTGGTTTGAGGACAGACGGAAAGAGAAGGGGGAAGACAGATGACAAACGGAACAATCCAAAACAAAGACGGCTTTTTAAACCGGATTGCGGAAAGGCTCGGCCGCAACAGGCGCTCGGCAGGCGTCACCGTTCCTGATTATACCTATCAGCCGCAGCACCGGGTATATCAAGGCTATACACAGGATGAGCTTGTCGGCGTCTTAAAGGAGCACTGCCGGAAAATTCATACGGAGCTGATTGAAACAGATGTCATCGGCTTGCATGATGCCTTGTATGAACAAGCATCGCGATTTGGAGGCGGGCCGGTCATCATTCCGAAAGATGACCGTTTTAAAGAGTACGGACTATCAGGCCTGTTAACAGACAAGTGGCCGAATGAGGGGACAGAAGTGTGGGAATGGGATGCAGCGGCAAGAGATGAAAATATCCAGCGGGCCGAACAGGCTAACATCGGCGTGACATTCAGCGAGATCACGCTTGCTGAATCCGGAACGGTCGTCCTCTTCAGTTCAAAAGACAAAGGACGTTCTGTCAGCTTGCTGCCGACGACATATATCGCGATCGTCCCGAAAAGCACCATCGTCCCGCGGATGACACAGGCAAGCGCAATGATCAAACAAAAGGTTGCAGACGGCGACGCCGTCCCGTCCTGCATCAACTATGTCACTGGACCGAGCAATTCAGCCGACATCGAAATGGACCTTGTAGTCGGCGTCCACGGCCCGGTAAAAGCGGCCTATATTGTCGTGACGGACCGGTAATAAGACGATAACAAAAAGATTAGCCTCATGCTGAGCTAATCTTTTTTATTTAGCGATATGAAAATTCCGGCATATCCCGATTTACCGCATCATTCCACTTTTTTTTGCTGGTCATAAACTTGTTATATTAAAATGGCATTTATATCGGATTTCCGGCTCTGCATCCCCATTTCTGCCGCTGGTTCAAGCGGCTTGCATCTCATTTATTATTCTCGGAAACACCCCTGAAAGAAAGAGTCTATTAAAATTTAAGGTAATGTTAAGGATAAGATTATTTCCCGATAATGTTCACTCACTATAATGGAGAATAGTGAAGGAGTGACTCGTATGCGGGCGGTATGTCTGAATGAATTTATCAGTCTTTTTAAAAGCATCAAGTCGATGATTGTCATTATTATTATGTTTTGGGTGAGCTATAAGACTGCGGGATTGATCGAACAGGCGCCTGCGGACTTCGTGCGCGAATTGGATTTAGGAAGCGATGCAAACGCAATCGGAACGGCGGTTATCGTTTTTGCTCTCGGTTTCCTGTTTATCGCTGGACTTTCCCATGACATGATCAACCGCGAAGTCCATGCCCGGACGGTCAGATTTCTTGTGACGAAAACGTCGCGGATCAAGATCATTCTGGGAAAATTTTTTGGCGTCTGGCTGTTTTGGTTTTTCTGCATGCTCGTTTCATATACATTGGTGATGATCGCCTCAAAAGAGTTTTTATGGATGAGTTATGCAGACAGCATGGCTTTTCTTACAGCTGCAATCTCTTTGAACCTTTTATTTTCGATCGTGATTTCAAGGCCCGCCATGTCCATGTTTTTCGGAATCGTGTTTGCACTCGTCTTTCCCGCGGTCAGTTTATGGACTGTTTATTCAGAGAACGGCATGATCACCTGGTTTAAATATGTAACGCCGTACTATTACTCCGTATTGGGCGGTTCTTTTATTTTCATCAACTTTGTCTACGCCGCCATCGTACTGTGCGGCGCGATCGTTTTGTTTAAAAGGAGAGATTTATAATGAATGTGGTGATCGAGGCAAAAGGGCTGATGAAAAGCTACGGAGCCAAAACCGTCGTCAACCATGTCGACCTCCAAGTCGAAAAAGGAGAGATTTACGGATTCCTCGGCCGCAACGGGGCGGGGAAATCTACGTTCATGAATATGATTACAGGCATTACCCAGCCGACAGCCGGCAGTTTTCTGCTGTTAAATGACGCTTCGATTGAAAACGTCAAGCATCGCATCGGCGTTTTACCCGATTATTTGACCCTCTATGATTCAATGACAGCGGTCGGGCATTTGAAGTATTTTGCAAAGCTGAACGGACAAGCCGTATCGACTGAGCGGTGCGAAGAAGTCTTAGAGAGAGTGGGGTTTACCGAGCATACTGAAAAAAAAGCGGGCGCCTATTCATTCGGTATGAAAAAAAAGCTCGGCATCGCCCAGGCGATCATCCACGATCCCGAGCTCATCTTTTTGGATGAACCGACATCAGGTGTCGATGCCGAATCGGCTCTGTACATTCAAAAGCTGATCATAGATTTGCAAAAAGAAGGTAAGACGATATTTATGACGTCACACAACCTGCATGAAATCGAGAAAATCTGCACCCGAATCGCGATTATGAAAAACGGCCGCATTTTAATGGAAGGCACGCTCGATGAATTAAGAAGGCATTTCATGTCGAACATAAGCGTTCACATTCGTCACTCGAATATTCCCGAGCAGCATTTCGGCCTGATCGACCGTTTTCTTGAGTCAGCTGGAGAAAACGTTCAATTCAAGCACCATGAGATTTCGATCACCGTCAATTCAGAAGAAAAAATTCCCGCCATCGTCAAAGTATTAACGAACTGCAAAGTGGGAATCTACAGAATTCACGTCGATGAACCGTCGCTTGAAGACATCTTTATGGACAGCTCAGAGGAACGTGTTGTTTCTTGACAGAAAGACTTTGATAGGCATGAGCCCGGGTTTGTTCGGGTATCATGCCTTTAATCTTGCGGATGCGAATGGTGTCAATGGATAGATCTATTAAATACCCGAACAAAAAACGCCTTTGAATAAAGGCGTTTTCCATAAGGGGCGCTCGGTTTCTAGTATCTCCACAAAATCGACATGTCGCCGGTCGTTTCTTCATTAATGACATTTCCGTCTTGGTCCATTTTGACGAAATACCTGCCTCCGTTTGTTACGTTTTTGTACTCGGTTTCCGAAGTGCCGTCATCGTTTTGTGTGAATTTAAATTGAACATCAGCGATAAGAGTGTTGCTGTTGAGGTCGACATAGTAGGAATGGAAGCTGACATGGCTCCAGTCATCTTTTTCGGCGGGGATGTCTGATATGACGCCGACTTTTTCAGCGGGATCATTGACAATCACACCGTAATCCTTCTGCAAATTGCCGGTTTCGATATCAGCGTCGTTTAAAATCTCTTTCATCTGGCTAAATTCAGCATCTGTAGGTGTTGTATACCTGTCTTCAGGAATGTCTTTCGCAAAGCTTACGGACGATGAACCAAAGACGAGCGTCAATACGGACAAGATCACCATAAACGAAAGTTTTTTCACGTTCTCTTCCTCCTTTAGCTGATGTGATGATTCGGTTCACACTCTATCATCGTTAAAATATTTTGTAAAGTTTGAATAGTATTTCAATTTAACTATTTTTTTCGGGGGATATTCGCCGATTTTACGCTTTTCCTCTTTTGGAGAATGTTCCATCATCATGAAAGCTGTGCATATCTTCCCTTGTATTTTCCAATGGAAAAGGCGATTTTCCTTGAAAAAAGAGAAAAATTTTAATTTTTATTTTTTGGCAGTGGATTTGATGTTGACAAAGTCAAGATCGGCACGTATATTATATGAATATATTTCAGGCAGAAGAAAACACAATGAACGGGAGCAGTAAAAGATCGGCATTGGCAAAGAGAGCTGCGGGTAGGTGCGACGCAGACCAATGAACCTTTGAACTCGCCCGGGAGTGGACTGGCTAAAGGACGGACATCAATTCCTGAGGACATTACGATTAACCTTCGTTAACAGGTTTGCACAGCATGGCTGTGCTTCTCAAAAGCTGGATTCTTGGCATAGAATCAAAAAGAGTGGTACCGCGGTAAGCTTCAAAGCTCATCGTCTCTTTATCTTCAAATCGAAGAGAGAGACGGTGAGCTTTTTTCATTTTAATAGAGGAAGTGAACATAGATGGAGAAAGACATGCAGAAGCTCGAGCGCACGATGACATCGCGGCATATAATGATGATGGCATTGGGCGGAGCCATTGGAGCAGGATTATTTAAAGGAAGCAGCAAAGCGATCGATTTGGCGGGGCCTTCGGTCATGATCGCCTACTTGATCGGCGGCATAATTTTGCTGTTTATCATGCAGGGGCTCGCCGAGATGGCTGTCCGAAACAGTGAAGCCAGAACATTCAGGGATCTCGTTCAATCAATATTAGGGCCGTATGCCGCTTATTTTTTAGACTGGATATACTGGAAAATGTGGGTTCTCAATATTGCGGCAGAGGCTGTTGTCGCCGCGATATTTTTGCAGTACTGGCTGCCGGGGCTGCCGATCTGGGTGCTGGCGCTGTTCGTTTCACTCGTCATTACGAGCGTGAATTTGCTTTCTGTCAAAAGCTTTGCCGAGACGGAATACTGGCTTGCCCTTATTAAAATCACAGTGATTGTCGTCTTTATTATATCCGGATTTATCTTGTTATTTTTCTCTTTTGGACAACACTCAGCTGTCGGTTTTACTCATTTGACAGACCATGGCGGCTTCTTCCCGAATGGAGCAGGAGGGCTGATTACAGCCATGCTTGTTGTGATCTATTCCTACGGCGGAACCGAAATCATCGGGGTGACCCTGGCGGAAACCAAAAACCCTGAGAAGGTCGTGCCTAAAGCCGTGCGTGGAACGTTGACACGCATTATTGCGTTTTATCTTCTGCCGTTTTTCGTGATCGTCAGCTTGATTCCATGGAATCAAGTCAACGGAGTGTCGGAGAGTCCTTTTGTCATGGTCTTTAAGATGATCGGCATTCCCGGAGCTGATCATTTGATGAATGCGGTCATTTTACTGGCGGTCATTTCTTCGATGAACTCAGGGCTTTACGGCGCCTCCCGAATTTTGTATACACAGGCGTCAGACGGAAGAATGCCGAAAATCTTTTCGAGACTTTCCGTGAGAAAGGTGCCGGTTTATTCGATTCTATTATGTACTTCTTTCTTATACTTGGGTGTATTATTTTCACTGTTTGCCGGCAGCCAAACGTTTGAATATTTGATGGGGTCTCTCGGCTATACTGTCCTTGTGATCTGGATGCTGATTGCCGCCGCCCATTTAAAATCGAGGAAACGGAATCAAACAGCGGGGAACGGCTACTATGTCAAATGGTTTCCTTATACGACTTGGGTGGCAATCATTTCGCTGACAGCAATACTGATCGGTGTCATCCTGACCACGTCGATTGTCATTACATTGGTGACGGCGGGAATCTATTTGCTTATTAGCGCTGCTTATTTCTTTAAAGGAAGGAACCAGATAGCCGGCTAAACGGCCGCTTCTTAAAAAAAGGCTTGCCTCCGCAGGGAGGCAAGCTTTTAACACATTAGTTCGATTTTTTTCGAACTAATTTCTTTTATTCACCGGAACGATTATGTTATCGTCTAATTACATGACCACTACACTTCAGGAAGAAGGAAAGACGATGTCAGAACAGCATTTCAAAAATACGAAGTATTCCGTATTAAATCTGTCTCCTATCGTACAAGGCGGAAATGCGGGACAATCTTTTAAACAATCTATGGATTTGGCGCAGCATGCCGAAAAATGGGGATACCACAGGTTCTGGCTGGCTGAGCACCATAATATCGAAGGCGTTGCGAGCTCGGCTACCTCTGTTTTGATCGGCTATATCGCCGGGGGCACTAAGAAGATGCGCATTGGTTCGGGAGGGATTATGCTGCCGAACCATTCCCCGCTCGTCATCGCCGAACAGTTCGGAACGCTTGAATCCCTTTATCCAGGCAGAATCGATTTAGGGCTGGGGCGCGCTCCGGGTACGGATCAATTAACCGCCCGCGCATTAAGAAGGAATGTAAGCAGCGGGGAGGATTTTCCCGAGCAGCTTGAAGAACTCCGCCAGTATTTTAAGCCGTCCGGCAATGTAAGAAATCACGTGCGCGCCATACCGGGCGAAGGGCTTGATGTGCCGATCTGGCTTCTCGGTTCAAGCGGATTCAGCGCCCGGCTTGCAGGGGAGCTCGGTTTGCCGTTTGCATTTGCGGCTCATTTTTCACCGGCCAATACGCTGCCTGCCTTGGAACTGTACCGCAGTTCGTTTAAGCCGGGCGTCTTGGAGGAGCCTTATGCGATGGTCGGGGTGACCGTGATCGCAGCCGATACAGACGCGCAAGCGGAGCGCCTTGCAACGTCGCATTATCAGAAGTTTTTAGACCTTGTCCGCGGGGCCCCGACACAGCTTAAGCCGCCTGTAGATGATATGGATCAGATTTGGACGTCACGTGAAAAAGCGATGGTAAATGAGCAGCTCAGCTCAACGATCATCGGCGGCCCGGACAGTGTGAAAGAAAAGCTTGAAGAATTCATCCGTACGACTCAGGCGGACGAGATCATGATCAATTCAGAAACGTTTGACCATGCTGACAGACTTCGCTCGTTCGAAATCATTGCAGATGTCTGGGAAAATGGCTAAACGGCACAAAAGCAACGGAACGGAAAAACCGCCCGTTGCTTTTTTTATGAGTACTTTAGCAATATATTTATTTTTGAAAATAGACGAAGATGAGGGACGGCATCATCCTGTATGCCAGCATCCACCTACACCCCATTCATACGTCCCAGAACGTTCGACAGCCAGATTCATTCTGATAACCCTTTTTAAGAGAAGGGTTTTTTTCATTGAGGCACGTTTTCATGAAATATGTATAGTATAGAAATCAATAGGGACAATAATTAAAACAGATGTGTGAACATTCGCGCGAATCTTGTCGATGAATTGATTCTTAACAGTTGAATAAACATTTTAACCCTGTTACAATAAGGAATGTAAGCAGGAGCAATTTTTTTTGGCTGAGGTGGGACGTTTTCAGTCACTATGGGACATTATTTGTCCAGGACGAGATGAAAGGAACATTTTGGCATGAATCAACTAATACAGGCTCAAAAAAAATTATTGCCGGATCTTCTCGATGTCATGCAGAAAAGGTACAAAATTTTGCAGTACATAAGGCTCACTGAACCGATCGGCAGAAGAAGCCTTGCCGCCAGTCTCGGCATCAGCGAGCGGATTTTAAGGGCGGAGGTTCAGTTTTTAAAAGAACAAAATCTACTAGAGATTAAAACAACCGGCATGATATTGACACTTGAAGGATCCAACCTGCTGAAAGTTCTCGAAGATACGATGAAGGACGTTTTAGGTTTAACCCATTTGGAAAATACATTAAAAGAGAGGTTGAATCTCGACGAAGTCATCATTGTATCGGGAGACAGCGACCAGTCCCCATGGGTCAAAAAAGAGATGGGGAGAGCGGCCGTCGCATGCATGAAAAGCAGGTTTACGGGGGAAAATATCGTCGCCGTAACCGGAGGTACGACACTTGAGGCCGTGGCAGAAATGATGACGCCTGACTCGAAAAACCGCAAGCTGCTTTTTGTTCCGGCAAGAGGCGGGCTCGGTGAAAACGTCAGGAATCAGGCCAATACGATTTGCGCCCATATGGCCGAGAAAGCTTCCGGTACATACAGACTGTTATTTGTGCCGGGTCAGCTGAGCAAAGAAGCATATTCTTCTATCATTGAGGAACCTTCTATTAAAGAAGTGCTTCAGACAATTCAATCGTCCAGTATGGTGATCCATGGAATCGGGGATGCTAAAACAATGGCAGAACGAAGAAATACACCGAAGGAAGATTTGAAGAAAATAGAAGAAAATGAGGCAGTTGCAGAAGCGTTCGGCTACTATTTCGACCGCCACGGAGAAGTCATTCACAAAGTGCACAGCGTAGGCATCCAGCTCGAAGATCTTGATTCGATCCCGAACATCATTGCGGTGGCGGGAGGCTCGTCAAAAGCTGACGCGATAGAGGCGTACTTCAAAAAGCCGCGCAACACGGTTTTGATCACTGATGAAGGAGCCGCGAAACAGTTATTAAGGGAAGCTTCTTCCCTCAATATAAATTAAATATCTCTTATTTACTTAAAGGAGGAAATCATCATGGCAGTAAAAGTCGGTATTAATGGTTTTGGTCGTATTGGACGCAATGTATTCCGCGCAGCATTAAATAATCCTGAAGTTGAGGTTGTAGCAGTTAACGATTTGACAGACGCTAACATGCTTGCTCACCTATTACAATATGATTCAGTTCACGGAAAATTGGACGCAGAGGTTTCTGTTGACGGAAACAACCTAGTTGTTAACGGTCAAACAATCCAAGTTACAGCAGAGCGCGATCCTTCTAAACTTAGCTGGGGAGAGCAAGGCGTTGAAATCGTAGTTGAATCTACTGGTTTCTTCACAAAACGCGCAGACGCTGCGAAACACTTGGAAGCCGGTGCGAAAAAAGTTATCATCTCAGCTCCAGCGAGTGAAGAAGATATTACAATCGTTATGGGTGTTAACGAAGATAAATACGATGCGGCTAACCACGATGTTATCTCTAACGCATCTTGCACAACAAACTGCCTTGCGCCGTTTGCAAAAGTTCTGAACGACAAATTCGGCATCAAACGCGGTATGATGACAACAGTTCACTCTTACACAAACGATCAGCAAATCCTGGATCTTCCGCACAAAGACTACCGTCGTGCGCGTGCGGCAGCTGAAAGCATCATTCCTACAACAACTGGTGCAGCGAAAGCCGTTTCTCTTGTACTTCCTGAATTGAAAGGAAAACTGAACGGCGGAGCAATGCGTGTTCCAACACCAAACGTATCACTTGTTGACCTGGTTGCTGAACTTGACAAAGAAGTAACAGCAGAAGAAGTAAACGCAGCGTTTAAAGAAGCAGCAGAAGGCGAACTTCAAGGCGTTCTTGGCTACAGCGAAGAGCCGCTTGTTTCTAAAGACTACAACGGCAATGCAAACTCTTCTACAATCGATGCTCTTTCTACAATGGTTATGGAAGGCAGCATGGTTAAAGTTATTTCTTGGTATGACAACGAAAGCGGATATTCTCACCGTGTAGTTGACCTTGCCGCTTACATCGCAAAACAAGGTCTTTAATCCGGAAACCAGAATCAGACTTGGTTCTTGATGAGAGAAGCGCTATAATGAAAGCGGACAAGGGAAGGGGACACACACTCCCTTTCCCTTTTTCCATATCGGCGCCAATTAAGCCGCCCGGGGATTTCCGTTTTCAGGCTTGTAAAACATTAAAAGGAGGATCTCCTAAAAGCCATGAATAAAAAATCAGTAAAAGACATTGATGTAAAAGGCCGTGTTGTTTTCTGCCGTGTTGACTTTAACGTTCCGATGAAGGACGGAAAAGTGACGGATGATACGAGAATCCGCGCCGCACTTCCGACGATTCAATACTTAACAGAGCAGGGAGCGAAAGTTCTTCTTGCAAGCCACTTGGGCCGTCCGAAAGGCCAGGTTTCAGAAGAGCTTCGCTTAACGCCGGTAGCCGCACGCCTCGGCGAACTGATCGGCAAAGAAGTGAAAAAAGCGGATGAAGCTTACGGCGACGCCGTAAAAGCGCAAATTTCCGAAATGAAAGACGGAGATATTCTCGTATTGGAAAATGTCCGCTTCTATCCGGGAGAAGAAAAGAATGATCCCGAGCTGTCTAAAGCGTTTGCCGACCTGGCTGACGTTTATGTCAATGACGCATTCGGAGCGGCTCACCGCGCCCATGCTTCAACAGCAGGTATCGCTGAACACCTTCCGGCTGTTGCAGGCTTCCTCATGGAAAAAGAGCTTGAAGTACTGGGCAAAGCATTGTCAAACCCTGAACGTCCGTTTACAGCGATCATCGGCGGCGCAAAAGTAAAAGACAAAATCGGCGTGATCGAAAGTCTTCTTGAGAAAGTAGACAACCTGATCATCGGCGGCGGTCTTGCTTACACGTTCGTCAAAGCGCTCGGCCATGAAGTAGGAAAATCCCTGCTTGAAGAAGATAAAATTGAATTGGCTAAATCTTTCATGGACCGCGCCAAAGAAAAAGGCGTGAACTTCTACATGCCTACAGACGTACTTGTTGCTGACGATTTCTCAAACGACGCCAACACGAAAATCGTGCCGGTCAGCGAAATCCCTAGCGACTGGGAAGCGCTTGACATCGGGGAGGAAACAAGAAAAACATATGCTGACGTCATTAAAAACAGCAAGCTTGTTGTTTGGAACGGACCGATGGGCGTATTCGAACTCGATGCGTTCGCTAAAGGAACAAAAGCTGTCGCTGAAGCTTTAGCAGAGGCAAAAGATACATACTCTGTCATCGGCGGCGGAGACTCTGCGGCTGCTGTAGAAAAGTTCGGTCTTGCTGACAAAATGAGCCACATTTCAACAGGCGGCGGAGCTTCCCTTGAGTTTATGGAAGGAAAAGAACTTCCTGGCGTCAAAGCATTGAACGACAAGTAAGCAAAATATACAGCATAAGGAGTGGAGCACATGAGAAAACCAATTATAGCCGGTAACTGGAAGATGAATAAAGTGCTTTCAGAAGCTGTCAGCTTCGTTGAAGAAGTGAAATCTTCCATTCCCGCAGCAGATAAAGCAGAAGCTGTTGTCTGTGCGCCTGCACTGTTCCTTGAAAAGCTTGCATCAGCTGTTAAAGGTACAGATCTGAAAGTCGGCGCGCAAAACATGCACTTTGAAGAAAGCGGTGCTTTCACGGGTGAAATCAGCCCTGCGGCTTTGAAAGACCTCGGAGTTGAATACTGCGTCATCGGCCACTCCGAGCGCCGCGAAATGTTTGCTGAAACGGATGAAACGGTCAACAAAAAAGCGCATGCTGCATTCAAATACGGCATCGTGCCGATCATCTGCGTAGGTGAAACGCTTGAAGAGCGCGAAGCAAACAAAACAAACGAGCTTGTTGCAGACCAAGTGAAAAAAGCACTTGCAGGTTTAACAACTGAACAGGTAGCTGCTTCCGTGATCGCTTATGAGCCGATCTGGGCGATTGGAACCGGCAAATCTTCAACTGCACAAGATGCAAACGAAGTATGCGCGCACATCCGCAAAACCGTTGCATCAGAATTCGGACAAGCTGCAGCAGACAGCGTCCGCATTCAGTACGGCGGAAGCGTAAAACCTGCGAACATCAAAGAATATATGGCCGAATCCGATATCGACGGCGCTCTTGTTGGCGGAGCAAGCCTTGAGCCGCAGTCTTTCGTGCAATTACTGGAGGCAGGTCAATATGAGTAATAAATTGGCCGCACTCATCATTTTGGATGGGTTTGGACTAAGGGACGAAACAGTCGGAAACGCCGTAGCCCAAGCGAAAAAACCGAACTTTGACCGCTATTGGAACAAGTATCCGCATCAGACGCTGACAGCTTCAGGCGAAGCGGTCGGACTTCCCGAAGGACAAATGGGAAACTCTGAAGTCGGCCACTTGAACATCGGCGCTGGACGAATCGTCTATCAAAGCCTGACGCGCGTCAACGTCGCAATCCGCGAAGGCGAATTTGAGCGGAACGAAACGTTTTTGGACGCGATGAAGCACGCCAAAGAAAAAGGCACAAACCTCCACTTGTTCGGACTGCTGTCTGACGGCGGAGTTCACAGCCATATTCACCATTTATACGCACTCTTGAAGCTTGCGAAAAAAGAAGGCGTTGAAAACGTCTATATTCACGGCTTCCTTGACGGCCGCGATGTAGGCCCGCAAACAGCTGAGAAGTACATCAAAGAGCTTCAGGAGCAAATCGAAGAAATCGGCGTCGGCGAGATCGCAACATTGTCAGGCCGCTATTATTCAATGGACCGAGACAAGCGCTGGGACCGCGTCGAAAAAGCATACCGCGCCATGGCATACGGAGAAGGACCGAAATATGAAAATCCGCTCGATGTCGTGAAAGATTCTTATGAAAACGGAATTTATGATGAATTCGTCATTCCTTCCGTCATCACGAAAGAAAACGGCGAGCCTGTTGCGACAATCAAGGACAACGATGCGGTCATTTTCTACAATTTCAGACCTGACCGGGCGATCCAGATTTCCAACACGTTCACCAATGATGACTTCCGCGACTTCGACCGCGGAGACAAGCATCCGAAAAACCTTCATTTCGTTTGCTTGACACATTTCAGTGAAACGGTTGACGGATACGTGGCATTCAAACCGGTCAATCTCGACAACACAGTCGGCGAAGTTTTATCCCAAAACGGGCTGAAGCAGCTTCGCATCGCTGAAACTGAAAAATATCCGCACGTCACATTCTTTATGAGCGGCGGACGCGAAGAGAAATTCCCGGGCGAAGAGCGAATCTTAATCGACTCGCCTAAAGTTGCAACATATGACTTGAAACCTGAAATGAGCGCATATGAAGTAAAAGATGCGCTTGTCAAAGAAATTGAGGCTGAAAACCATAACGCGATCATCCTCAACTTTGCCAACCCTGACATGGTCGGACATTCAGGAAAAGTCGAGCCGACCGTCAAAGCAATCGAAGCGGTTGACGAGTGCCTCGGTGAAGTCGTTGATGCGATTCTTGCAAAAGGCGGCCACGCGATTATTACGGCCGACCACGGTAACGCAGACGTGCTGATTACCGAAGAAGGCAAGCCGCACACCGCACATACGACAAATCCGGTTCCTGTCATCGTCACAAAAGAAGGTGTGACATTAAGAGAAGGCGGAATCCTCGGGGATCTGGCGCCAACTCTTTTAGACTTGCTGGGTGTTGAAAAACCGAAAGAAATGACAGGATCGTCATTAATTCAAAAATAAGCTTTAAAGGAGAGAAACAAACATGCCATACATTGTTGATGTTTATGCACGTGAAGTATTAGACTCCCGCGGTAACCCGACGGTTGAAGTTGAAGTATACACTGAATCAGGAGCTTTTGGACGCGCGCTTGTACCAAGCGGAGCTTCCACTGGTGAATACGAAGCTGTTGAGCTTCGCGACGGCGACAAAGACCGCTACCTTGGAAAAGGCGTTTTAACAGCCGTTAACAACGTGAACGAAATCATCGCACCTGAGCTTATCGGCTTTGATGTGACAGAGCAAGTATCAATCGACAAATTGCTGATCGAACTTGACGGAACTGAAAATAAAGGCAAGCTCGGCGCCAACGCCATCCTTGGCGTATCAATGGCCGTTGCCCGCGCAGCTGCGGATTTCTTACAGATTCCTCTATACCAATACCTTGGAGGATTCAACTCTAAAACGCTCCCAGTACCGATGATGAACATCGTAAACGGCGGAGAGCATGCGGACAACAACGTTGACATTCAAGAATTCATGATCATGCCTGTCGGTGCGGAAAACTTCCGCGAAGCACTTCGCATGGGAGCACAAATTTTCCACAGCCTGAAATCAGTTCTTTCTGCTAAAGGAATGAACACTGCTGTAGGTGATGAAGGCGGATTCGCTCCAAACCTTGGTTCTAACGAAGAAGCGCTACAAACAATCGTTGAAGCGATCGAAAAAGCCGGCTTCAAACCTGGCGAAGAAGTGAAATTGGCTATGGATGCTGCATCTTCTGAGTTCTACAACAAAGAAGACGGCAAATACCATCTGTCTGGCGAAGGCGTTGTGAAAACATCTGCTGAAATGGTTGACTGGTACGAAGAAATGGTTTCTAAATACCCAATCATCTCAATCGAAGACGGACTTGACGAAAACGACTGGGAAGGCCACAAACTTCTGACTGAGCGCCTTGGCTCAAAAGTTCAGCTTGTCGGTGATGACCTTTTCGTTACAAACACGAAAAAACTTGCTGAAGGTATCAAAAACGGCGTCGGCAACTCTATCCTGATCAAAGTAAACCAAATCGGTACATTGACTGAAACATTCGATGCGATCGAAATGGCGAAACGCGCAGGCTACACTGCTGTTATCTCTCACCGTTCCGGTGAAACTGAAGACAGCACAATCGCTGACATCGCTGTGGCAACAAACGCAGGACAAATCAAAACAGGTGCTCCGTCTCGTACGGACCGTGTTGCGAAATACAACCAGCTTCTTCGCATCGAAGATCAGTTGGCTGAAACTGCTCAATACCACGGTATTCAATCTTTCTACAACTTGAATAAGTAAGCATAAAAAAGAGCTTGGCTGCTGATGCGGCCAAGCTCTTTTATGTGTGAAAGCTGAATTTTCATTACCCTGACAAGAGCTGTCAGGGTTTTTGATTATAATAGGCTGTATCAATTGCGATTGGAGTGTTATTGAATGCAGTCGAAAACAGTTTATCTTTATGCATTTCCTACAATGTCAGATTGGGAATATGGATATTTAATGGCCGAACTGAACTCGGGAAGATATTTCAAAAAAGATGCAGCATCTTTAAAAGTCATGACAATAGGAGTGACTAAAGAAATGGTGAAGACGATGGGAGGGCTGCGCATCAAACCGGATATCTCACTTGATGAGTGGACGCTTGAGTGTACGGATCTTTTAATCTTACCCGGAGGGAATACTTGGGGAGAAGAGATTCATCAGCCGATCTTAAAAAAGGCCGGCGAAGCTTTAGAGCTTGGCGCGATGGTTGCCGCAATTTGCGGCGCAACTGCGGGACTAGCGAATAACGGATACTTGAATTCAAGAAAGCATACAAGCAATGACCTGGCATATATGAAAATGGTCTGTCCTCATTATAAAGGAGAACCATTTTATGAGATGGAACCAGCGGTATCTGATGGGAATCTGGTTACTGCATCAGGAACGGCTCCTCTTGAATTCGCAAGGGAAGTGCTGAAAAAATTAGACGTGTTTGCACCGGATACATTGGATTCATGGTATCGGCTCAATAAGACCGGCCAACCTGAATATTTCTTCACGTTAATGAACTCGATCAATAAATAGCTGAAAGACTATGAGCAGAGTCATGCTTTAGACGCTGGCGGAGCATTTTTTTCGGTGGAAAATCTGAATTTCCTGAGGGAAAAAGGTTTTTTATTCTTTGTTTAACACTCTGGTTGATATGGTATAATTCACCTCGTATAAAAAGTTTTGCTCACTCAAGGGAAGTCTTGCTCATCCCCTTCTGAAAGGGGGTGATAAAAATGACAGCATATGAAACAATCTCTTTAATGATTGCTTTTGGCATGCTGATTGCCATGTTGTCAAAGAACAAAGAAAAATAGACCGCCCCTTGAGCCTGGAAAGTGATAGGGAGTGGTCTATTTTAGATCAATCTGAGCAAGCCCCTTCGAAGGGCCGGCTTTTTGTACAAGCCGAAGTGTTGGAGCACTTCGGTCTTTTTATTAGTATATGCATCATGCTTCCTGAGATTACATCTATATCATAAGGAATTTTCATTCATTTGTAAATGGTGATAGCAAATTGTTGTTTTCATGAATCGGAAAGGGATTTTCTGCACCATTTTATCTAGCACTGTTTACAACCTTGGACTCCAACAGCCCTTCAGCCTAAGAAAAAGTCCACCCGTTATCCCAGATTTTTCACAGGTTTCAGCAACCAGGCGGGAAGAAAACCGCTAATGCCAATGATCAAAAAACCAATGATCGACAGCAGCGCAATCGCGATGGAAGAGAGCGCTTGCTGAAGGCTGTAAGCCGCGCAGGAAAGCAGCACGCCTAATCCTAAGGTGACGAGGAAGACCTTTTGATTTGTAAAAAACAACGTTTCAGATCTTTTGAATTTGAGATAAATTAAAGGAAGACCTGCATAGCATCCTATAATAAGGGTGAATAACATCGCTAAAATAAACTGAAGTATGGCTGAAACATTGACTCCGAACATTTCTCCAAATGAAACGGACCAACTGCTTAACATCACAAATCCTAAAAGATAGAGAATGGATAAGGTCAAATTTTTCATTTAAATCCCTCCACTTGAAAATATACACTATAAGTATTCAGAAGTAAAAGCGGAATAATTATCTTAGTGTTTGAACTAAAAAACTATTGTTTTATTAAGAAAAAATAGTTGAATGGAGTTTCATGGTATTAAAAGAATTTTTGGGAGAATATGCTATAATTAACTTATACA
Source organism: Bacillus sp. LB7 (assembly GCF_030449715.1). NCBI lineage: Bacteria > Bacillati > Bacillota > Bacilli > Caryophanales > Bacillaceae > Bacillus > Bacillus sp. LB7. The sequence continues at coordinate 117,665 of NZ_JASGCA010000010.1, read as the reverse complement.
TTTAAGGAGCTGTTTAATTTGAAACAATATAAAGGGGATGGCGCGGTATTTCTTGTAATAGGTTTTTGTTTAGGGCTTTTCCTTGGAGTCGTTTTTAATATTTTATCGTATGGTCTTTCTATAGGAATAATGCTTGGATCGTTAATAGATCTTTCTTTTTATATTCGATACAAAAAGATAAACAATAAATAGAGGTGATCTTTTAATTAAACATCTATGCCACGTACAGGATTCTAACTATTTGGCTGTCAAGATGAGAGTACTGTTAAATATTCTATTTGGTTATTTTTTTGACAAAGCATAAAAAATAAATCATACATACTACATTCAATGGACTTAAATGTGTTGGACATTATGTATCACTTTATGATTTTTTTACTTATCTTCAAAATAAAAGTAACACCCTTGCGTCTTTTAAGCGAGGGTGTTATTTAATTGCTCTACATTTTAAACTGAGAAATCTTTTCTTGAAGGTCCTGCGCTATAACCGCCAGGTCTTCTGATGCTTTGGCGATTTCTGCCGTAATCGATGACTGCTCCTCTGTTAAAGCGGATGAATTGTTTACGTTTTCGCTTGTGTTCACTGAATAATCGTGCACTTGTTTGACGATATCGTGCATTTGTTTTGTATGTTCTTCAACAGCTTGGATATCATCTTTGATAAGCTGAATATTTGCTGTCACATCATGGATAGATTGATGGATGCTTGTAAAAGACTGCCCCGTTTGTTTGACTTTTTCGATGCCTGTATGTGCAGCTTGCTGGCTGTCTTTCATCGATTCGACTGAATGGGTTATCCCGTCTTGTATTGAGTGGATGGTAGCTGAAATATCAGTCGAAGCATTTTTTGTTTCCTCGGCAAGCTTGCGGTCTTCCTCAGCCACGACGGCGAACCCTTTTCCTGATTCACCAGCTCTCGCCGATTCCACTGGATAATCCCACCTGTGAAACAGCTCAAAAATGGTCTTCAGCATAATCCAAAGCAGATTTATAGGAATTTCATATTGACTTTAGGTTAATTCATTATATAATCTAATTGATAATGAAAATCATTTGAGAAAAGGGGATACAACAAATCATGAAACGTTTTAAATGGTTTGCGCTGTTCGCTGCGCTTTTCCTTGTATTAGCCGCCTGTGGAAATCAAGATAAAGAACAAGCTGCGGAGAAGAACGACAGTAAAGATTCCTATACTGTAAAGCACGCAATGGGAACAGCGACAATTGACGGTACTCCGAAAAAAGTCGTCGTGCTGACGAATGAAGCGACAGAAGCAGTGCTCGCCCTTGGCGTTAAACCTGTCGGCGCCGTTCAATCCTGGCTGGGAGATCCATGGTATGATCATATTAAAGATAAAATGAAAGGCGTAGAGAACGTTGGAACGGAAGCTGCGCCGAATATTGAAAAAATCGCGAGCCTGAAGCCTGACCTCATCATCGGCAACAAAATCCGCCAAGAAGAAGTGTACGACAAGCTGAAAGCCATCGCGCCGACCGTATTTGCCGAGACATTGTCAGGGGAATGGAAAAACAACTTTAAGCTGACAGCCGAGGCGCTCAATAAAAAAGCGGAAGGCGAAACAGTCATCGCTGACTTTGACAAGCGTGTTGAAGACATTCATGATAAGCTCGGCGATAAAGTGAAGCAAAAAGTCTCTCTCGTCCGCTTTACAGATGCCGATGCCCGCATCTATCACAAAGGATCATTTGCCGGAACGATTTTGGATCAGCTCGGTTTTGCAAGGCCTAAAGGCCAGGAAGCCAACGATCTCGGACAAATGAAAGTGACAAAAGAGCAAATTCCTGATATGGATGGAGACGTGCTTTTTTATTTCACGTATGAGACAGGCGATGACAAAGCAAGCGCCATTGAGAAAGACTATATCAACGACCCGCTCTTTAAAAACTTAAGCGTCTCTAAAAAAGGAAACGTCCATAAAGTGAGCGATGCCGTCTGGAATACAGCAGGAGGCGTCCTTGCAGCGAATCTGATGCTTGATGATATCGAAAAGTACTTTTTAAAATAATTAAAAAAAGTCAAACGGATCTGCATTCGTTTGGCTTTTTTTGATGCTGCCTTAAGATTAACTCCCTTCTTACGATAAATATAGTATAAAATGACTAACAGGGTTTATGTTCGATAGGAGGAAAGTCATGAATTTTTGCAAGGAATGTGGAAGGGAACGAACAAAAAATGCGCTGTATTGCAAGCATTGCGGCGCGCGGGCGGACGAGGAACGAGCTTCCGACCCGGCGGCGGGATATCAGCGTGCGATGACGCGAAAAAGAATCATCATCATGGCGGCAATCACGGCCTGCTTGATTTTATTGTTTGCCGGCTATAAAACCGGTGAAGCACTCACTTCAAAGGAAAAACTGATTTCCGATTTTGAAGCTGCCCTCGATCAGAAAGATGCCAAGAAAGCAGCAAAACTGCTTCAATCATCAGACGTGGATCTGGCTGTCACGGAGAAAAACGTCAAGCCGCTCCTCGATTATTTGAAAGAACATCCGGATGAAGAAATAGAATTGATCTCATCCTTAAAGAGCGGTGCCGGCCATCCATTAATGACGATCGAAAAAAAGGGCAGACGTTTTTGGATCTATGACCGCTATGTCTTGAACACGGCGCCTGTCTATTTAACGGTTAAGACAAACTATAAAGATACCGGCCTGTTTGTTAACGGCGAGAAGGTCATCACAACAGAAAAAGAAAACTTCGAGAAAAAAATCGGCCCGTTTGTCCCCGGTATTTACGAGGTGAAAGCAAAGCTGAAAAGCGGAATCGCCGACCTTGAAAAAGCGGAAAAGGTCACTGCCCTCCAAGGTGATGTGAAGGTTAATGCGGACCTTGACGGGCACATGGCAAAGCTCGTCTTTGGAGAAGGCTATGAAAACTTGAAAGGAACGCTCTGGATCAATGATCAGGAGATGAAGATCAACCCGTTCAAAGGAACTGAATTCGGACCCGTGCTGACTGACGGTTCAATGACTGCTGCGGTTGAGGCGCAATTTCCGTGGGGGAAGCTGAAAAGCGAAAAAACGCCGATTGAAAGCGGGGAAATCGAAGTCAATCTTGCTTCAGACAAGGAATTTATGGATGAGATGATGACCATGGTCGTCAGTCATACAAAAGAAGCAGCAAAGGCCTTTGCAAGCGGCGATGTCAGCGGCATGACACTGGCCGCGCCGTCTTATCAAACGAGCCTGAAAGAGGTCACGGACGGGCTGAAAAGCAGCAGCACCTACTATAAAGGCACCTACTTATCTACCGTATTCGATCTTGATTCGTTTCGGCTGTACAAAGAAGACGGGCAATGGAAAACAGAGGTCAAAGGGATTGAAAAGCACAAATCGGCTTATTATGACGACTACAGTGCCCCTGAACTGGAAGAAAACGACAACGGCTATACGTACACACTGGTCTATTCAGAAGGCAAGAAAAAATGGTTCGTCGAAAAAAGCGATCCTGAAGCCGTTATCAATATCGAACATCAAAAAGAAATCAAAAATGACAATCCGAAGGAATACACATCGGCATGGGCTTCGGCAAAAGGAGCTGTGAACAATGCATCAGCAGGTGAAGAGCTCACTGATCAAAAGGTAGCTTCCGCCATTGAAACGTATTTATACGGTCTTCAAGACGCCATCAACACAAACAATTTCGACCTGGTCCGCGCCAGCTTGAAACAAGGAAGTCCGCTGTACAACGATCAAAAGAAACTTGTCGCTAAACTGCACAACAGCGGGACAGAGGAGGAAGTCGTCCAATTCAGCGTTAACAGCTGGAAGCAAAACGGGCGGGAGGCAACGATTCAGACAACGGAAAAAATCAATATTATCAAAGGCGGAAAAGAACAACTCAAAACCTACAAGTGGACTTACCATGCTGTTGTAGAAGGCGGGAAGTTACTTTTGACCTCAATAGAATAGTATAGTAAAGCAGATATAAGGGAATTGTATTTTAAAAAGATCAGGCTGTTGTATAAATAAGATGACACGAAAAAATTAATTGCGGACAGGATGGCATGTCAGTTTTGCTTGTAGAGAAAGCACTGTCTTCTCTGCAAGCTTTTATTTTATCTAGAAGGAATAACCCCAAATAAAATAATATACATCTTGGCTGGAACTTGCCTAAATCAGAACCATTTTTTGTGAGGATTGTGATCTACTTTAAACCCTAAATAATGAAAAACAATTAAAGAACACCATCAATAGTATCCATAAACTTAAAAAAGAGCTGTTGAAAGAAGGATTTTTAAGTCAATCGACGAAAATGTTATTCAATCAACAAGATGATGAAGTGCAAAATTAACGATGAGACATTTTTAATCCAGAAAGCAGGTGTAAAAGATGAAGGCCAAGCTTTGCATGGTATCCATTAAAGCAACAGATATGAAAGAGGCGAAGAAGTTTTATTGTGAAAAAATGAATTTCAATCTAGAAAAAGAGTATGGAGAGAATATCATTGAATTAAATGTAAATGGCTTTCCAATCATTCTTGAGAAAGCTTCGAAACCGAATACCTTAGAGTATGGAGAAAATTCACAAGTCGTACTTGGATTACAAACCGATGATCTTAATAAGGACTTAGATCATCTGAAAAAAAACGGTGTGAAAGTTTTGTACGAAGAACCGCAAAAATGTCCGCCGGGTCATTATACTGTCATTGTGGATCCGTTTGGTAATAAAATTGAGCTGCTTGAATTCTCCAAACCGATGGCATAACGGTTGTAGAATGCATACAACGTTCTTCATTTGCCATCAAATTCAAAACAGCGCCTCATCGACATCGCCAGTCTTTTCATCGGGGAATTTGAATAAATACATAAAACAGGCCGGTTTATCATAATCCGACCTGTTTTGGTGTAAACCCCTTTTTCCCTTGAGTCCTCTAAAACAACCGCCCTAAAATAGAGCCTCCGATCCTTCCGAAATATTCAAGAAACAAATCTCCCATGATCCGCACAGACATAAAGGTCAGCAAATAGACGATCAGCGTCGCGTAAATCGTATCAACAGAGCCTGCCGCTTTTTCGTGGTAGCTCAAGATGACAGCCGGCGGAATTAAAAAGGCGATACCGCAAAGGGCAAAGAAAAGAACGTATACAAACAAACCCGTTTGCATGAATGATAAGAGCAACGCGGCGAGCAGAAGCGCGACGAAAGGAATAAGAACCGTTCCGAACCGTCCGAGCACTTCTTTAAATGTCGCTTGCACACCTCGAATGCGCACACCTGCGTATGTAAAAACAAATAATAAGAAAATATAAATAGCAAAGGTAAAAGCGGGCTTGACGACGATATCAAAAAATGTCGGCATTGCGTAGGATCGGCCGAATAATCCGGAATAGTCCCCCAGGGAGTCAAAAAAGCCTTTGAGACCGAAATAAAACATTAGCGGCACTGTAAGCGCAAAGATCACCATTGTGATGATGCTGTTGAGGACGTGCTGTTCCCCCGCGTTTTTCATTTCGGTATACGGTCGTTTCAATACCTTTAAACAAAAGGAAAAGTACATGGAAGACGCTTGTTTTGCTGCCTCCGTATACCTCGCCGCCTGCGGCGTTTCAGCGGGACCCTTGCTGTCATCTACGCCGCCGGCCAAGCTTGTCCCGCACTGCTCGCAAAATTTTCCGCCATCTGTCTGATGGCCGCACTTTGAACATGTCATAAAACTAAAATCTCCTTTGAAATAGTTATTTTATCCTATAAAAAATTATTATAAAGGAAAGTGCCGCAAGATGACATTGTTTTTGAAAGTTTAATCGGTCAACGTCAGAGGTAAAAATCGATTACCCGCATTTTTTTAATGAGAAAGGAGTGGCAAACTGTGTTTGCTTTTATCATCCATGTTTTTGTATCATTGTTCGCCGTCACAAATCCGATCGGCAATGTTCCGATCTTTTTGGCGCTCACAGAAGGCTACGAAGCAAAAGAACGCACCGCATTGGCGAGAAAGGCTGCGATTTTATCGTTTTTGATTCTGATCGCGTTTCTCATATTCGGAGAATTCATCTTCAGGCTTTTTGACATCAACATCCATGCGTTGCGAGTTGCCGGCGGTATTTTTATTTTCGGAATTGCCTACAACCTGCTGAACGCGAAGCAGTCTCATTTGTTCAGTCGCTCCATCATGATGAGCACCGCGAGAGCAAGGAAAAAGAGGATATCTCGGTGACGCCGCTCAGCATTCCGATCATTTCGGGGCCCGGAACGATCGCAACGGTGATGAGCCTTTCGGCCGGCAGCCGCAGCCTCGTTCATTTTGGCGGTATGATCATCGGCATCGCCGCCGTCCTCCTGCTGACGTTTGCGGCTTTTCATTATTCGACGCTGATCAGCAACAAATTGGGGCAGACGGAAATGAATGTGATCACCCGGCTGATGGGCTTGATTTTGGCTGTCGTGGCGGTCGGCATGATCGGCACGGGTTTGAAAGGGATGTTTCCGGTTTTGGCGGGATGATTGGAGAAAAAGCAAAAAAAGCTGCTTCATTCTATGCAGCTTTTTTCGGTTTATGAAGGTTTCGGCACATGCTTGAAGATTTCTTCGCTTTCCAAAAACGCGATCAGATTGTCAAGCCACTCGCAGTAATCGATCCATTGTTTTGTTTCTGCCAGCAGCTCGTTGATTTTAGCTTCGGTTTCGGGTGAAATGCCTTCTTCCTCAAGGGCTTCCACCAGCTCTTTTCTAATTTTCTTTCCGATCATCCTGTTCTTTTTGACGACTTTGCTCCAGTTGGCCGTAAACAATGAAATAAACGTTTGATAATAATCTTGTTCGACATCGTACAGATCTTTGCGGACGCCTTTTTCAAAAACCTTTTCGGCGATATTTAAATCGAGCATTTCGCGGACGACCTGGCTCATTCTCGTTTTGCTCATGCCCGTTTCTTCTGACAGTTCATTTAAAGTCATCGGCTTTCTGTTCATATAGATGATCCCGAGCACGCGGCCGACAGTTGATGATATACCGTACGTATTCATGTTTTCCGCGATTTTTTCTATGAAATGTTCTTCCGCTTGTTTAATCGCCTTTAAAGCGTTTTCCTCCAAAGCACATCATCCCTTCGGGCAGCCAATTTTATTGTCAATATATCATAATTTTGTGAGCGGTTGAAAACACTAAAACGGCAGGAAAACAAAGAAATCAGCCGTAATTTTAAGAATAACCGGCAGATCGATGCCGTTAACATATATTTTTATGCCTTATATATATAATTTAAACACTTTGTAAACTTTTTATTTTATAAAGTGTATTTTATAATGAATGAGATGTTGAAATTTTTAAAAAACAGATGGAGGTGTGCGTTTTGCTGAAGCTAGAGAATGTATCGAAGGTTTATAAAGGCGGAAAAAAAGCGGTCAAGAACATTGACCTTGATATAGCAAAAGGTGAATTTATCGTCTTTATCGGACCGAGCGGCTGCGGGAAGACAACGACGATGAAAATGATCAACCGTTTAATTGAACCGACTTCAGGAAGCATTTACATCGACGGAGAAAACATAATGGATCAGGACCCGGTGGAGCTGCGCCGAAAAATCGGCTATGTCATTCAGCAAATCGGACTCTTTCCCCATATGACGATTCAGCAGAATATCACGCTCGTTCCAAGGCTTTTGAAATGGCCGGAAGAAAAACGGAAGAAGCGGGCGGAGGAACTGCTTCAGCTCGTTGATATGGGGCCGGAATATTTGAACCGCTATCCTCATGAACTAAGCGGCGGACAGCAGCAGAGAATCGGCGTGCTGCGGGCGCTTGCGGCGGAGCCGCCCCTGATTTTAATGGATGAACCGTTCGGAGCGCTGGACCCGATCACCCGTGATTCGCTTCAGGAAGAGTTCAAAAAGCTGCAGAAATCGCTGGACAAAACGATTGTCTTTGTGACCCATGATATGGATGAAGCGATCAAGCTTGCCGACAGAATTGTCATTCTTCGCGCCGGCGAGATTGTTCAAGTCGGAACGCCTGACGACATTTTGCGGAATCCGGCGGATGAATTCGTTGAGGAGTTCATCGGAAAAGACCGGCTTCTTCAGTCCCGTCCTGACATCGAGCATGTCGAACAAGTGATGAATCCGAATCCCGTTACGATTACGAGCGAGAAAAACCTGACTGAAGCGATTCAAGTGATGAGGGAGCGCCGCGTCGATTCACTGCTCGTCGTGGACGAACGCAATGTCTTAAAAGGATATATCGATGTTGAAATCATCGATCAGAACCGTAAAAAAGCCGTCACAGTCGGAGAGGTTGTCAATGAGAATGTTTACTCCGTTCAAAAAGGCACGCTCATCAGAGATACCGTCCGAAAAATTTTGAAAAGGGGATTCAAATATGTTCCCGTGCTTGATGAAGAAGGGCGCCTTGTCGGAATTGTCACAAGGGCAAACCTTGTCGACATCGTGTACGACTCGATTTGGGGAGATGAAGAAACCCTTGTCCAACGTTAAATGCAGGGAGGTGCATCAATTATGAATCAGATCGTCCAATTTCTCCAGCACAACGGCGGGGAAATGCTTTATAAAACATGGGAGCACTTATATATATCCATTTTTGCGGTGCTGCTCGGCATCATTGTCGCGGTTCCGCTCGGTGTCGTTTTAACGAGAATGAAAAAAGGGGCCGGCGCCGTGATCGGAATTGTCAATATCATTCAGACGCTGCCGAGTTTGGCGATATTGGCGTTTTTTATTCCGCTCCTCGGAGTGGGAAAAATTCCGGCGATTGTCGCGCTGTTTTTCTATTCAGTCCTACCGATTCTGAGAAACACTTACACGGGCGTAAAAGGCGTCAATCAAAATTTGCTTGAATCAGGAAAGGGAATCGGTATGACTGCATGGGAACAAATCCGCCTGGTCGAACTGCCGCTGTCCGTGCCGGTGATCATGGCAGGCATCCGGACATCCACCGTTTACTTAATCGGCTGGGCGACGCTCGCGGCTTTTATCGGCGGCGGCGGTCTCGGCGACTATATTTTTATCGGGCTCAACCTGTACCAGCCTGAGTACATTATCGCCGGAGCGGTGCCGGTTACGATACTGGCCATCTTGATCGACTATATGCTGTCGAAAACCGAAGACAAAGTCACGCCCCAAGGATTAAAAGGGATGAAGGAAGTATCATAAGGAGTGGGCTCTTATGCAAATAAAAAAACTGAGACGGCTCGGCGCCGTCATGCTGGTTCTCTCGCTTTTGATCAGCGGCTGTGCGCTGCCGGGTCTTGGCGGAGCTTCCGATAAAACGATCAAAATCGGGGCGCAAAACCTGACCGAATCCGAAATTCTTGCCAATATGATCTCGCTTTTGATCGAGCATGATACAGACCTCAATACGGTGCTTGTCAAAAACCTCGGCTCAAACTATGTGCAGCACCAGGCCATGCTCGGCGGAGACATCGATATTTCAGCGACGCGCTATTCGGGAACCGACCTGACCAGCACCCTTGGAAGGGAAGCGGAGAAAGACCCGGAAAAAGCGCTTCGCATCGTACAGCAGGACTTTAAAAAGAAATTCAACTACAAATGGTTCGATTCTTACGGATTTGACAATACGTACGCTTTTACAGTCACGAAAGAACTCGCTGAAAAAGGGAACTATGAAACCATATCCGATCTGAAAAAAGACGCGGATAAACTGAAGCTTGGCGTTGACAATGCCTGGCTGAAACGAAAAGGCGATGGATATCCGGGATTTAAACAAGAATACGGATTTTCATTCGGCTCGACCTTTCCGATGCAGATCGGACTTGTTTATGACGCCGTCAAAAACGGCAAAATGGATATCGTTCTTGCCTATTCAACAGACGGCAGGATCAAAGCCTATGATTTAAAGCTGTTAAAAGACGATAAACGCTTTTTTCCGCCGTATGACTGTTCGCCGGTCGTGCCGGAAAAAGTGCTCAAGGAACATCCAGAGCTTAAAGAGACCATCAATAAACTGATCGGAAAAATCGATACCGAAACGATGCAGGAGCTCAATTACGAAGTTGATGGAAAACTGAAAGAGCCTTCTGTCGTCGCGGCCGAGTTTTTAAAGAAGCACAATTATTTTGAGTAAAAGGAGGGGCTGACAAATGGAAGTGCTGCAACAGCTTTGGACGTATTACGCGCAAAACGGCGGCTATGTGCTGGGGGAATTTTACCGCCACTTTTTAATGTCGGCATACGGCGTATTGTTCGCCGCCGTCGTCGGCATCCCGGTTGGTATCTTGATCGCCAGATACCGGAAGATCAGCAAATGGGTCTTTTCCATCACCAATGTTATTCAAACGATTCCGGCGCTTGCGATGCTCGCCGTCTTGATGCTAGTTATGGGACTCGGCGCCAACACGGTGATTCTTTCATTGTTTTTGTATTCGCTTTTGCCGATCATTCGAAACACATATACGGGGATCGTCAGCATTGAGCACGCCTATCTGGAATCAGGGAAGGCTATGGGCATGACGAAATTTCAAGTGCTCCGGATGGTGGAGCTTCCGCTCGCCTTGTCGGTCATTATGGCAGGGCTCAGAACCGCGCTCGTCATCGCGATCGGCATCACGGCCATCGGCACGTTTGTCGGCGCAGGCGGCCTCGGGGACATCATTGTCAGGGGATCAAACGCGACGAACGGAACAGCGATCATTCTGGCAGGCGCGATCCCGACGGCGCTGATGGCGATCATCGCCGATCTGTTCATGGGCTGGCTCGAGCGTGCGCTGAGCCCGGTTAAGTATCGTAAAGGCAAGACGCCGAATCCGGATGCCGCTTAAATGGCAGCCGAAAAAAGCCGAATTTCTGCTAAAAAGAAATTCGGCTTTTTATGATTGGCGCTTTTTCGCTTCATTCACCAAAAAATGAAAGTACTGTTCGAGGCTGAGCAGGTCTTCGCGGGACAAACAGTCCCATTTTCCGGGCTCAAACAGCCACAGATCTTCGACGCCGTGCTTGGCCGCGATGTCCTGCATCGTGACATAGCCGCGCGGCTGTTCGCGAACCTCGTCAGCCCTCATATAACCGGCGATATCCATGAGCTGCTCGTACGGCATTTTAAGAGCATCGGCCAATTTTCTGATTGTCGCGGGCTTCGGAACGCCGCGGTGGCCGTTTTCGATTCTGGAAATGGCTGCGGCGCTCACACCGGCATAAATGGCAAGCTGATTAACCGACAGGCTTCTTTGTTCCCTCAGCTCTTTGAGCCGCTCGCCGAACATTGTCATCGCCATCCCCCCGCAAATTCATGATATGAACATTTTAATATAAATATTGACTAAAGGAAATACTTCGGCGGGAAAAACATTGACAAAAGTTAACATAAGGGATAAAATAACAGCAGGGTCGAAAACAGACGATAATGATAAAAAGGGGGGCGTGCGCTGCGGAGAAGGTATTCAGTTTTTGTTTCGGCTGCTTGCTTCCTGCACGAGAAAGTCGAAATATTTGTCCAGGTTTTCGATGTCTTTCTTTGAAAGCACCTTCCACTTTTCGCTGTCAAACAGAGAAAGGTCCTCTAAATCGTACTGTGAAACGATGTCGTAAATGGAATCGTAGCTGCTTCTTGCTTCCTGGACTGTAGACGCGCTGATATAGCCTGCAGATGCCATCAGTTCCTCATACGGAACTTTCAAAGCGTCCGCCAGTTTTCTGATCGTCGCCGGCTTCGGCACGCCGCGCTTTCCGTTTTCAATTCGCGAAATGCCGGCCGAACTGACGCCGGAATACATCGCCAGCTGATTGACGGTCAGTTTTTTCCGTTCTCTTAATTGTCGTAAATGGTATCCAAAGTTCGTCATGGCCAAAACCTCGCAATCTCTTATTATAAAATATTTTAGTACGAATATTGCCTATAGGAAACATATGGATGATAAAAGTATTGACAAAAGTTAACAAATCATTTATGTTCAATATAGACAAAAAGAAACGTAAGAGATTAGAAAGGGGAGTAATCATGGTAAAAAAGATTCATATCAAAAGAGATTTTGTTCTCCAGTATATGATTGAACACAATCTCTCCTTAAATCAGCTTGCCATTGAAATCGGCGTATCCCCGGCGACTCTGAGCAGAGTTTTAAATGGCGAAAGGAGGCCCGGACAGCTTGTGATCGGAAAGATGATTCAGTATTTCAACAAAAAATTTGAAGATCTCTTTTATTATAAAGATGTTGACAAATGTCAATGAATAAAGGAAAAAAGGAGGCTTTTCAAACGTGAAAAATACGGGAATTGTCCGGAGAATCGATGAGCTCGGCAGAGTCGTTCTCCCGGTCGAAATGCGCAGGGTGCTGAATATCAATGAAAAGGACCCGCTCGAAATATACACCGACGGAGAAAACATCATTTTGACAAAATACGCCGCCAACATGGCATGCTTGATGACCGGCGACATTACCACGAAAAATAAAACGTATGCGGGCGGCAAAATCGTACTCAGCCCGCGGGGAGCGGAAATGCTGCTGGAAGATATGATGGCGGCCTTGTCAGAAAAGTTATAAATGTGATTACATATTCCGCCTGATAAGGAGCATAGCCGCTCCTTTTTTTGTATACCTTATTCAGGCGCTGGGAAAAAATAAAAAAAGCTGTTCGAAACGCTCGTGACATGCGCTTGCTTTTCATGTAAAATAAAACTATTGTCAGCCAGTTTGTCTGGAGGTGTAGGTTATGGCCGCATTTTTAACGGTCTTATTAGTGATTGTAAGTATCGTACTGATCGTTGTCGTTTTACTGCAATCCGGCAAAAGCGCCGGATTATCAGGCGCGATTTCCGGCGGGGCCGAGCAGCTTTTCGGAAAGCAGAAAGCAAGAGGACTTGATTTGATTCTCCACCGGATGACGGTCGTTTTAACCGTGCTTTTCTTTTTCTTAACGATTGCGCTTGCTTACTTTGTATAAGACAATGAAGCATGAGGTCTGATGTTCAAGTCAGGCCTTTTTCCTATTTGCAGGTCTTTGTATGACGGGACCGGCCGATTGATAAAGTTTGTTTCAAGACTAAACGTGGAAGAATACATATGAAAAGGAGACAGTGAATCATGAAAATCGTCAAACCACAACCTTTCACATTTAAAGGCGGAAAAAAAGCCGTCCTGCTGCTGCACGGATTTACGGGCAACACGGCGGACGTGAGAATGCTCGGAAGATATTTGAATGAAAAAGGCTACACATGCCATGCGCCCCAATATAAAGGCCACGGCGTGCCTCCGGAAGAACTTCTCTCCACAGGTCCGGAAGACTGGTGGAAAGACGTCATGGACGGGTATGAATATCTGAAATCGGAAGGGTATGAACAAATCGCGGCTTGCGGTCTGTCTCTCGGAGGAGTTTTTTCATTGAAATTGGGTTACACTGTACCCATAAAGGGAATTGTTCCAATGTGCGCGCCGATGTATATCAAAAGCGAAGAGACGATGTACGAGGGTGTGCTTGAGTATGCCCGCAATTATAAGAAATTTGAAGGCAAGACAGCGGAACAGATTGACGCTGAGATGGAAGAATTCAAAAAAACGCCGATGAACACGTTGAAAGCACTGCAGGATTTGATTGCCGATGTCAGAGAGCATGTGGACATGATCTATTCGCCTACATTTGTCGTGCAGGCGCGCCACGATCATATGATTAATACGGACAGCGCGAACATCATCTACAATGAAGTTGAAACGGATGATAAGCAGCTGAAATGGTATGAAGAATCCGGTCATGCCATCACATTGGATAAAGAACGCGAAACACTGCACAAGGATGTGTATCAATTTTTAGAAACGCTGGATTGGCAGACATAAGGAGGTCTGGTTAGTGGAAAAAGAAGAATTTATGGATAAGCTTCTCTCCTTTATGAAAGAAGAAGCGTATAAACCTCTTACAGTTCAGGAACTGGAAGAGATGCTGGACATCACCGATTCTGACGAATACAAAGAGCTTGTCAAAGCTCTTGTTACCCTTGAAGAAAAAGGGCTTGTCGTCAGAACGAGAAGCAACCGCTACGGTTTGCCCGAAAAAATGAATTTGATCAAAGGGAAGGTGTCGGCGCACGCGAAAGGCTTCGCGTTTGTCCTCCCCGAAGATTCCTCGCTTGACGATGTCTTCATTCCGCCGTCTGAGCTGAACACGGCAATGAACGGAGATACCGTGCTTGTCCGCCTGAGTACGGAGTCCGGCGGTACAAAAAAAGAAGGGGCCATCATCCGCATCATTGAGCGCAGCATTCAGAAGATTGTCGGCACGTATACAGAGACGAAAAACTTCGGCTTCGTCATTCCCGACGATAAAAAAATCACGAATGACATCTTTATTCCGAAGCACGCCAAAAACGGCGCCGTTGAGGGGCACAAAGTCGTCGTCCGCCTGACAAGCTATCCTGAAGGCCGGATGAGTGCGGAAGGGGAAGTTATCGAGATTCTCGGCCACAAAAACGATCCCGGCATCGACATTCTTTCCATCATTCATAAGCACGGCCTCCCGGGAGACTTTCCGGCTGAGGCGATGGAACAAGCCGGCAATACGCCTGATACAATCGATGAAAAGGATCTTGAAAGCAGACGGGATCTGCGCGATCAAACGATCGTAACGATCGACGGCGCAGATGCCAAAGACTTGGACGATGCCGTTACCGTCACAAAACTCAAAAACGGCCATTATAAACTCGGCGTCCACATTGCCGATGTCAGCCATTATGTCACAGAAGGGTCTCCGATTGACCGGGAAGCGTATGAACGCGGTACGAGCGTCTATCTTGTCGACCGGGTGATTCCGATGATCCCGCACAGGCTGTCGAATGGAATCTGCTCTTTAAATCCGAAAGTCGACCGCTTGACTTTGTCGTGCGAAATGCTCATTAATCCTCAAGGGCAAGTCGTCGAGCACGAAATTTTTCAAAGTGTCATTAAAACGACCGAGCGGATGACTTATTCTGACGTGAACAAAATTTTAGTCGATGATGATGAAGAGCTGAAACAGAAGTATGAGACGCTTGTCCCGATGTTTAAAGACATGGAAGACTTGGCTGCGATTCTGCGCGGCAAGCGGATGGAACGCGGAGCCGTCGACTTTGACTTTAAGGAAGCGAAGGTTCTCGTCGACGAAGAAGGAAAAGCGAAGGACGTCGTCTTGAGAGAACGGTCGACAGCAGAAAAGCTGATTGAAGAATTTATGCTTGTCGCCAATGAAACGGTCGCCGAGCACTTTCATTGGATGAATGTTCCGTTTATTTACCGGATTCACGAAGATCCGGATCAGGAAAAGCTGCAGAGATTTTTGGAGTTCGTTACGACATTCGGCTATGTCGTCAAAGGGACGGCGGGAAGCATCCATCCGAAAGCGCTGCAAAGCGTGCTTGAAGAAGTCAGGGACCGTCCTGAAGAAGCCGTGATTTCGACGGTTATGCTCAGATCGATGAAACAGGCGAAATACGATCCGCAAAGCCTCGGACACTTCGGCTTGTCGACTGAATTCTACACGCATTTCACGTCACCGATTCGCCGCTATCCTGACTTGATCGTCCACAGGCTGATTAGGACGTATTTGATTCAGGGCAAGACAGACGAAGCGACAAGGGAGAAATGGGCCGAGAAACTGCCTGAGATCGCCGAGCATACGTCAAATATGGAACGCAATGCTGTAGATGCAGAGCGGGAAACGGATGATCTGAAAAAAACCGAATTTATGCTGGATAAGATCGGTGAAGAATTTGACGGCGTCATCAGCTCCGTCACGAACTTCGGCATGTTCGTCGAGCTGCCGAACACGATCGAAGGGCTTGTCCACGTCAGCTTTATGACGGACGATTTTTACCGTTATGATGAACAGCACTATGCGATGATCGGCGAGCGTACGGGCAACGTCTACCGGATCGGAGATGAGATTACGGTCCGCGTCGTTGACGTCAATAAAGACGAACGGAACATCGATTTTGAAATCGTCGGCATGAAAGGCTCCCGCCGCCGGCAGAAGCCGGAGCCAAAACAGAAAAAGGGTCCAAAAAAGGAAGCTCCATCGGCTGACAAAGGGGAATGGTTCACCAAGCCGAAAAAGAAAAAAGTAAAGAAAAAACGCGGTTTTCAAAACGCGCCGAAACAAAAACGCAAGAAAAAGAAAAAATAGACGGCACACGTCAAAAAAAGGGCGGCGAAATTGTAAGACGAACGTTCATTTGATAGAATAATACGTATTCGCCGCCCTTTCGAATGTGAGATTGAAGGCGGGAGGAGGTTGCCGTATGCCAAAGGGAGAAGGGAAGGTTGTTTCCCAAAATAAAAAAGCAAATCACGATTATTTTATAGAAGAAACATACGAAACAGGCATCGTGCTTCAAGGTACGGAAATCAAGTCCATACGCGCCGGACGGGTGAATTTAAAGGACGCGTTCGCCAAAATTGAACGCGGAGAAGTGTTCCTTCACAATATGCACATCAGCCCGTATGAGCAGGGGAACCGCTATAACCATGATCCGTTGCGGACGAGAAAGCTTTTGATGCACCGCAAGCAGATCAATAAATTGATCGGTTTGACGAAAGAGCAGGGATACTCGCTCGTACCGCTCAAGATTTATTTGAAGAACGGCTTTGCGAAAGTGCTGCTCGGACTCGGAAAAGGGAAGAAGAAATTCGACAAACGCGAAGACTTAAAGCGCAAAGACGCCAAACGCGAAATCGAAAGAGCATTCCGCGACAGGCAAAAAGGCTTGATCTAAAGCCAGAACCCATGTTATCCTATATGAACGTGATCACAGACATTACCATTTGGAATTGACGCGTGATCTTGTTATAATAGTGATGCAGCCAGTTATCCGACTTCCTTTTCATCCAAGGGGACGTTACGGATTCGACAGGGACGGATCGAGCTTGAGTTGCGAGCCGAGAGGCGATCTCGTAAAAACGCACCTAAATATAACTGGCAAATCTAACCAGAACTTAGCACTAGCTGCCTAATTAGCGCAGCGAGCTCTTGCCCGCATCGCCTATGTGCCGGTTAAGAGCCCATAACGAAGTAGGCTACGCTTGCGCTCCCGTCTGAGGGCGCAGGAAGAGACTCTTCAGACTAGCTCTCCGAGGGCCTGCCCGCAGGCACGAAGATGAGCGAAACTAAATATGCAGGGCTACGCTCGTAGACGCTGAAGCAATCGACGTTTCTGGACGTGGGTTCGACTCCCACCGTCTCCACCATACATATGATGGTGGTTTTTTTGTTTTTTGGGGAGTTTTGATGTTTGTGCAAGAGCCTTTGAAAGGCTTAATGAACATGTATGATACTGCGGAATATGTCGGGTCATCGGTCCTCATATCATGAGAAAAACGTTTTTACTGGAACTATAAAAGCTTTATTGAAATAATCAAAAAAGCCCTCTTTCAAGGGGGCTTAGGTTTATAAATTCCAACTTTTTAATTGTTATTCATCACTATCCATTTCCCATATTTTCTGACCGTCTGCTAAATATACTGCACTTGGTGGATCATCGTAAAGGGAAATTTCAACTAAGGAGCTTTCTCCTTGTCTCAACCAATCATATACACTGCCTTCGTTGTTAGTAGGGTGAGATATAATGTTATTCACTCTAAAGGCAACTGCATAATACTCTGTGTAATTGATATCGTCATCCTCTAATCCATTATCCGTTTCATAAAGTGTGTCTGGATTACCGATAATCTTTAATCCATTTTTCCATTCTAATCGCAGTTCTCTACCACCATATTCATCTAGTGTTTTTATTAAAGAGTTATATTCCATGAGTATCAATCCTTTTCTTATGGTTCTAACGGTTTTGCAGGAACTATGTGAGCACCGTCTTTTGAATAATGTATTGTTCCTCTGGTAGTTTCAATATATTTACCAGTTTTCATGTCATATGCTTTACCTATTTTTTGGCCGAAGTCAACAACTTCCCTTCCGTTCCTTGGGAATTCTCCCGTGCCAGCATATTTATCAAGCAACTCTTGTGCTTTTTTATTATCCCCATAGAAGATGCTCTTGGTTCTGCCATTGGCAACTTCTTGTTTGTAGTTTGGTGTTCCTGGAATATGTTTTTCTTGAGCTCCTGGTTTTACTTTTGCAGGGAAACCATTTACTTCACGGTACGGACCTTTTGGTACGGATTGTTTGCCGTAGGAAGGAGTTTTATCTACCTTCGCAACTTTCTTTCCAGCTTCTTCACCTTTAAATAACTTGAAGCCGCGCTTTCCGTACTTAAATGCCTTTCCAAAAGGAGTGACATTCAATGCGTCCATCAAACGGTCACCACTACCTTTAACGATTTCACCTGTCGCAAGGTCGTATCCAAACACTGCTCTTACTCCATCATACACACCTGTAAATTCCAAAGCGGTCTCTAAATATTTTTCCCATTCGCTTTTTTCAACATGATCAGGAAGGGTGTATGCAGGTTCTATCTTAACGATTGTATCACCATCTATGTATGCCCGGTAAAGCGTATCGTTAAATACTCTATACTCTTTTTTAAGTTCATTCAATTCCTCTTGAGTGTACTCTTTCTTGGAAACCTTTTGTGTCGCCAATTTTTTTAATCGATCTGGATCGGCAAGAGTGTTAATTTCGGCATCTTCTTTGTCTCCGACTTTTTTCAGCATGGCACCCATCGCTGTTTCTTGATTTCCACTCAAGGTATCCATCTCATCCGGCTTTAAAATCGCGCCTTTTTGATAACCGGTAATCTCGATTTTTGGGCCGGTATACATCTTTTCGAGCCGCGCCATGTATTTCTGCATCGTCTCAAGGTCATTTTCAGCGGTTTTAAGAGCGTTTGTCTGTTCGCGGTCAAACGCGTGCAGCTTTTCAAGAGTCGTGCTGATTTCCTTTAACGCTTTCTGATTCTGTTCATGAAAACCGCTGTCATTCAAATCCGGTAAGTCGACGATATGGCTAACTTTTGCGATTGTGGCGTTGGCCTTAGAAACCAAATGTTTTGTTGTACGATCGGCCGCATTTAAGCCATTCTCCAGCTCGTGTTCGAGAAAGGACTGTGAAATAAATCCGTTATGGTTGGGTTCCAGGGAATTCAGCGCGCTTTTCATTTTCTTCAGCGCGGAACTGTATTCCTCTATGAAAGTATCATAGAACTGTAGAAAAGGGGTGTGACATTCCTCGTAAAAGGCGCGGATCGCGTCGCCGCCTTTTCCTTTTAAAGCATCATCAAGTGATGTGATGCCGTCAACGGCTTTTTTGACTTTCGCGAATTCGTCTGATTGGTGTTTTAATTGTTCCAGCGTTTGATCTATTGCATGGTGCAACGCCTGAACATCCAGAGTCTTCATGGCATTCTCCTTTAATCCATTTTGTTACAACCCCTGCTCACTTTTACGAAATGAAAATGGATATACAAAAAAGAGAAATCCATCTTCTTAAGATTGCAATTTCAATTTTTTGGCCTGCCCATATGTAGTCACAAGCTCTCTGAAAGAATGAAGTTCATTTTCAAATGTGAAAAAGCGTTTCGGTATCAAAATCATCTGGCTGCTTGACGTTTTCATGAGAATGAGGCGTTTATATTCTGTTACTGCTGTCACTTCATACCATTGAAACAACGTATCGAAATTCTTAAATTGAATCTGAATTCCTTGTGGATTGATAGTGTAAGTTCTTTTACGTTTTAGCCGTTCATTTTTCCGATAGACAATTTGCATCCGGATATAAAAAAAACCAATTAAAAGTGAGGTTAATATGATTGAAAGTACAATCATGAGAAGTCCATTCAACAACAATTCGAGTGTTTCACTATAATAAACGGTAATCGGCATCTTCCCATCGACGGAAAACACCCAGACCAACAATAGAAAAATAAGAATAAAATAAAGGAATGCGTATTTTTTAAGCCAATAAAAAAAGAAGGATCTCATATCCTGTAATGTATATTCTCCCTCAAGAAAGACACTGTGTTGGATCGTAAGTTTACTGCACCTCAAACCTGTTTTCCTTTAATTTTAGCATAAAGTTTCATTTATTCGCAGAAATTGGCTTTTCTTTGGAATCGGTATAGCAGAGGCACCGTGTAATCGACTTAGGGATCGCTAAAAAAGGATCAGAGGGTATTATGTCGAACTTTGATTGTATATACATTCGAAGGAGCTGACCAAAAGGAGGTCTACCATGCTCATCATTGAATCGCTAATAGGATACGTTTGTTTCTTTACTGTTAATGCCATTTATGATACATACATCAAAAAAGCCAAGACTCCGTTTGGACACTTGGCTTTGATTTCGCTTGTTCAGACTGCGATTGCTTTAAGTCTTTTCTTTATTTTCTCCTGATTATAAGAGGTTGCCGCTTTCCTCAGCGGCACTCAGCTTTTCGATCATTCCTCCGGATTCAGCTCGCTTGTCAAGTCGCCGCCCGTTCCTTAAAAAATCCAAAACATGATGATTTATAATATCTCCGCTTTTCCGTCTTCGGGGAAGCTGTAATGCTCCGCTGATTCAACTTAAACTCTTTTTCTTTCCGCGATTAAGAATCACCTCTAGGTAACGTACGGATGTCTATAAAACAACCCTATTTTCTTTTAGAAAAATGAAATTAGTTCATAAGAATCAATTTTAGATTATGAAAAAGAAATGATAAAAGACACTTAATACGCTTGAAAAATTATGGTAAGTTTTTGAAGGTGCTAAATGTAAAAGTTTGTATGATCAACGCTTATGCAAAACGGTTATTAAATATGAACTACAGGAGGGGATGCGGAGAAAGAAGAGCAAAGCGCCGGCAGATAAATCACCGGTCAGGTTATTGCGGTTGGCCAAGATTCTGAACGCGTTCTTCCGGAAGAGGGCTAGGCTCGGCTTCGCGAAGGAATAGAGCTATGAAAGAAGCTGCTTCAAGATTAGAAATCGCCCCAAAGCCGGATCGCACTTTCCAAAGAAAGGGGCTTCTGCCGAAAAAATCGGCAACTCGCCTGATATAGATAAAAGGAGGATGTTGGTCATGAAAATGAAGTGCGGTGCATGTTTATTGGTTCTTGTGCTATTCATGAGCTGTATACCTGGGAAATCTGTACTTGCTGCCAGCACAACCATTGCAAAACATGTAGGGAATTCAAACCCGCTTATAGACCATCATTTAGGAGCGGATCCCTTTGCGCTGACCTATAACGGAAGAGTCTACATCTATATGTCCAGTGACGATTATGAATATAACAGCAACGGAACGATTAAGGATAATTCATTTGCCAATTTGAACAAAGTGTTCGTCATCTCTTCAGCGGATATGGTGAACTGGACAGATCACGGAGCCATTCCGGTGGCAGGTGCCAACGGGGCTAATGGCGGCCGGGGGATTGCGAAATGGGCAGGCGCGTCCTGGGCCCCGTCAGTCGCAGTTAAAAAGATAAATGGTAAGGATAAATTCTTCCTTTACTTTGCAAACGGCGGCGGAGGTATCGGGGTCCTCACCGCAGACAGCCCGACCGGGCCGTGGACAGATCCGATTGGAAAAGCGTTGGTTACAACAAGTACACCGGGAATGTCCGGCGTTGTTTGGCTATTTGATCCGGCAGTGTTCGTAGATGACGATGGCACCGGTTATCTGTATGCCGGTGGAGGCATCCCCGGCGGTTCAAATCCAACGCAGGAGCAATGGGCAAATCCTAAAACAGCACGAGTCATAAAATTGGGGAACGATATGACCAGCGTTGTTGGAAGCGCGTCTGTGATTGATGCGCCTTTCATGTTTGAAGACTCGGGAATTCATAAACATAACGGAAAATATTACTATTCCTATTGCATCAATTTCAGCGGTGTGCACCCGGCCAATATACCGCCGGGTGAAATCGGCTACATGACCAGCTCAAGTCCCATGGGGCCCTTTACGTATAGAGGGCATTTCCTGAAAAATCCGGGTGCATTCTTCGGGGCTGGCGGAAACAACCATCATGCTGTTTTCAATTTTAAAAACGAGTGGTATGTGGTGTACCATGCTCAAACTGTCAGTTTCGCTTTGTTCGGAGCCGGCAAAGGATATCGTTCTCCCCATATCAATAAGCTGGTCCATCTTGCAAACGGGTCCATTCAAGAGGTGGCGGCAAATTACAGGGGAGTGTCTCAGCTTGCCAATTTGAATCCGTATAACCGGGTAGAAGCTGAAACGTTTGCCTGGAATGGACGCATTTTGACGGAGAAATCCTCAGTACCCGGCGGACCGGAAAATAATCAAAACGTAACAAGCATTCATAACGGAGACTGGATTGCTGTAGGAAATGCTGACTTCGGCACGCGCGGAGCGAGGACATTTAAAGCCAATGTCGCTTCTACTGCAGGCGGTAAAATTGAAGTCCGTCTCGACAGTGTAACAGGTAAGCTTGTGGGAACTCTGAATATACCTTCAACAGGCGGAGCGCAGACTTGGAGAGAGATAGAAACCACTGTGAGCGGCGCAACCGGTGTTCACAACGTCTATTTTGTATTTACCGGAAACAGTTCAGGCAACTTGTTTAATTTTGATTACTGGCAGTTTACACAAAATGAGCACCGGTAACAGCAAAAGGTGGTCTCAGAAGGGTTTTCATATACCACTACCACAACAATGAGAGGATGAAAGCATGTGAAAAAAATAATTTGTGTATTGTTGGCATATGTAACGATGCTGTCGCTCATGTTAACCGGGCCTGCCGCTTCTGAAGTTTCAGCAGCCAGTGACGCAACAGTTCGTCTATCTGCAGAAAAACAAGTGATTCGCGGTTTTGGAGGGATGAATCATCCGGCTTGGATTGGGGATCTTACAGCAGCTCAAAGAGAAACCGCTTTTGGCAATGGACAGAATCAGTTAGGCTTTTCAATCTTAAGAATTCATGTAGATGAAAATAGAAACAATTGGTACAGAGAAGTGGAGACGGCAAAGAGTGCAATCAAACATGGAGCAATCGTTTTTGCTTCTCCCTGGAATCCGCCAAGCGATATGGTTGAGACTTTCAATCGGAATGGTGACACATCAGCTAAACGGCTGAGATACGATAAGTACGCCGCATACGCGCAGCATCTTAACGACTTTGTTACCTTCATGAAAAATAATGGCGTGAATCTGTATGCGATTTCCGTCCAAAACGAGCCTGATTACGCACACGACTGGACGTGGTGGACACCGCAAGAAATACTTCGCTTTATGAAAGAGAATGCCGGCTCGATTAATGCCCGTGTCATCGCGCCTGAGTCGTTTCAATACTTAAAAAATATATCGGATCCGATTTTGAATGATCCAAAGGCGCTTGCCAATATGGATATTCTTGGCGCTCATCTTTATGGTACACAGCTTAACAATTTCGCTTATCCACTGTTCAAACAAAAAGGAGCAGGAAAAGATCTTTGGATGACGGAAGTATATTATCCGAACAGTGACAATAATTCTGCGGACCGCTGGCC
Source organism: Bacillus sp. LB7 (assembly GCF_030449715.1). Lineage (NCBI taxonomy): Bacteria > Bacillati > Bacillota > Bacilli > Caryophanales > Bacillaceae > Bacillus > Bacillus sp. LB7. The sequence continues at coordinate 94,334 of NZ_JASGCA010000010.1, read as the reverse complement.
TGAGGCATTGGATGTTTCGCACCATATTCACAATTCGATGGTAGAGGGAGATTTTCAGGCTTATGTATGGTGGTACATCCGCAGATCATACGGTCCTATGAAAGAAGACGGTACGATCAGCAAGCGCGGTTACAATATGGCTCATTTCTCGAAGTTTGTCCGTCCCGGTTATGTCAGGGTTGATGCGACAAAGAGCCCCGCTTCAAACGTTTACGTATCTGCCTATAAAGGTGACAACAAAGTCGTTATAGTCGCCATTAATAAAAACAACTCAGGGGTTAACCAAAACTTCGTTCTGCAGAATGGATCTGTTTCTCAAGTATCCAGATGGATCACGAGCAGCAGCAGCAACCTTCAACCGGGAACGAATCTCAATGTAACAGACAATCATTTTTGGGCACATCTTCCGGCTCAGAGTGTGACAACATTTGTCGCTAACCTCCGCTAATATTAACGACGCCGCGCATGAAGCGGAGTTACAAGCCGCACAGTTCCGATATGCCGAGCTTAGCGGCTATTTAGTGAAAAGGCATACGAAAAATATTTAGTTCTCTCAATCCAGGGTGTATCTGTTAATGAGACAAAGAGGGTGCCGCCGCCGGCACCCTTTCTGTCGTTTTCGGTTTATTCCTTCGGAAACTTTACCTCCGGATATGACGGATTCGGCTTGCTGATCAAACCGCCGCCGGTTTCTTTTAGATGCTTGTTGAAAAAATCCAAAACGTACCGGTTCACGATATCCGCGCTTCGTTCGCCGTCGATGTCGCCCGTCATGCCGAGCTGCTTCAAAAGTTTTGAATAAAGCTGCAAGTCGGTGAAGTTGTAATGCTCCGTTCCTTCAATATACACCATTGACGCTTGATCAATGATTTTGTATTCCTTTTTTCGTTCCTCAATCATCTTGTTGAATTCTTCTTTCGTTAAACCCGAATTTTTGATTTCTTCATCAGAAATTTTTCCGCTGAGCGCCTTGTCTTTAATGTTCATAAAGCTGCTCGATTCCATGAATAGAAACGGCTTTGCAATCGCCTGCTTGCCGTTGACATTATACAGTGAACCGTCCATATTGATTCCGGCTTTAATTTTGGGATTTGAATATGCGGCGTTAAACGCCGTGGCGCCGCCGAATGAGTGACCCATCATCCCGATGTTGTCCATATCGAGTTTTCCCTCAAAGGCATCGCGATTCAGCTGATCCAACTGGTTGATGACAAAGTCGGCGTCCTGCGTCCAAATGTTCCCGAGCTTGCTGCTGTTTTCGGAAACGCCGTTCATATATGGCTCGGTTGTTAAGCTTGTCACCCGTCCGTCTGGAAAAGCCGTTGCCATCGTGCTGAAAGTATGATCGATTGCCACTGCGACAAATCCATGGCTTGCCAGATGCTCGGCTTGGGAAGCGTGCAGCAGCCGGCTTGTTCCGAAGCCGTGGCTGATTACGACGACTGGATATCGGGCTTCAGCTGATGAAATCGCGGCATTTTCGTATGAGTTTGTTTTGATGTAGCGCCAATAGTCCAAAGCAAACGCGGGAAGGCCGAATCCATCTGCGAACTTCTCGATATATTCGTGAAATGTGCTTGCGTCTTCGGGAAAGAGAGGTGCCCGTTTCTGTCCATGCAAACCTTGGGCGGGGTACCATACTTGGACCATCAGTTCTCTTTTATCGTGCGGATTTTTTGTCAGCGTTTCTTCTCTGTCGCGGTCGGTCAAATGAAACGTCTTCGTCCCGACCGAATAAACGCCGTCAGGCTTAGGCAAATCGAAAACGGGCAGGTATACGGACAGGAAGACGGAGACCGCCAGCATGGCGAATGTTAGAACATACAAGCCATATTTCAGCGGCTTCCACATCTTGATTTGAAGCCTTTTTCCGAAGATCGCGATAAAGGCGAGGGCGGCGGAGATCAAATAGATCAAAACCATTTGCCATCTGTATCCCTCAAAAAAAAGCTGTCCCGCCAACACGCCAATACTCGTAAATCCGGCTGCCGACGCAAGCTTTCTCGGCATTTTTTGCTGAAACAGCATGACAAAAGATAGAATCGTTAATAATATTTCGAAAATTCTCATGTTTTTCTCCCTTATGTAAGAGGTTGGTGGTCTTATACATAACGAATGTGTGGTTTGATTGGTTGCAAAAATATTCCTTGTGCTGCATTAAAAAAACCGCCGGGTTGCCCGGCGGTTGCAGCTTATGATATTGTGGGTCGCTATCAGCTAGTTTTCCTTTATCTGTTTCATGTAAGCGACAATTCTGTCTCTCTCTGTTTCCTCCAATGTGTAAATCTGCGGAGGAAGAGGCACATCAAACCCGGCGTGAGAGTGAAAAAAGTCAAAGAGCAGCGTCCCGGCAGGCTGTTGTTGCTGATCGGAGATGACAGCCCAAAACACCCGTGAGCGGCAGTCGTCAGCTCCCCATTTTTCCATGGACTGTCTAAAGTTTAAGCCTTTTCCGATGAAAAAACCGCCTTTTCCCGCATCTTGAATCGTTGTAAAGCCGGACTGTTCGAGACTTTCAAATACAGGAGGCAGCAGGTGGTCCAAGTAGACCCCGTAAGTCGCGTCTTCCAATTCGGGAAACACCTTTAAAAGCGCTTCGCGATGATCGTCAAGCGTTTGTTTCCAATTGGCGGCGACATAGCTTTGCACCTGTTCGCCGATTTCTTTGATCGACATGTCGGGTCTGAAACGTACCTTATACAAGAACGAAAACCTCCTTTTGATTACTTGAAATCCATTATATAACATTCTCCTGGATTGAACAGTGGATTCTCAATATAAGAGCGAACCGGACCTCTGCCGCGGATAAAGGATTTTATCAATGGTAAAAAACGAAACGGCAATCATGATTTCCGCCGAAGACGTCAGCAGAACGTCGTCCAGCAATTCGTCCGCTGTAAAAATCGCGGCCCATAAACATCCGATCGTGATGATTTCGGCGGCAAAAAACGTGATCCGCCGATTGATGCCCAGCAGCTTCATACTGTGGATGAGCAGCTTTTCAGCCGGTTCCAGGACAAAAGTCAGTGCGGTATAACAAAGCGTAAACAAAAGCAGGGACCCGACTGTTTGGTAAAATGCGCCCGGCAGATGAAACAGGATCGAAATGCCGAGAAAGTGAGCGAAAAAAACGAACATAACCGATAAGCAGCAAATAACGAAATGTTTCATAATACAACTCCTTTTAAATATGTACACAGCAGCCAAAGGCCTGCAGGATATGTCTCCTGCAAGCCTAGCTGGTTATTTCTTATCAAATTTCACGACCGGATGCTTTTCTTTAGAGAGCATGTTTGTAAACTCGCTGCCGACGTCAAGGTGCTGGCGGACAAGCTCTTCCGGAACGAGCGCAAGCCATTGGTTTAACGAAACGTCAGCATAGTGGTCGTCTTTGAAGATTTCGAGGAAGCGAAGCGGTTCGTCTCCTGTATTTTGGACGTAGTGTCCCATTGCGAACGGCACATAGCCGACATCTCCGGCCTGGTAGTTAAATGTTCTGGCATGCCCGTCGGACGCGAAAACGGTCATTTTCGCTTGTCCGGAAATGTAATACTGCCATTCGTCTGTATTCGGATGCCAGTGCAGCTCCCGGATGCCTCCAGGTTCGACTTCCACCAGCGCAGAGGCGATCGTTTTCGACGCTTTGAAATTCGTGGAATCAGCAATCCATACTTTGCCGCCGCTAGATACAATCGGTTCCTGTTCAAGCAATTTGTAGCTGAAAGATTGAGGAACCGTTCCGTTCGGGCTTTCGACTTTGTCTTTCTCAAGACATCCAGGGATCGCTTCTTGGAATATATACTTTTCTTGATCTGGAAGAGATGCGACGACGTCTTTTGAAATGCCGAAGTTTGCGGCAATCACCTCATCAGGCGTATGGGCCAGCCAATCCGTCACCTGGAAGGTGCTGTTTTCAGAGAAAGAGCCGTCATCGAAGACAAGCAGGAATTCGCAGCCGTCTTCAAGCGCTTGGATTGAATGCGGCAGACCTGACGGGAAGTACCAGAGATCTCCTTCTTTCACATCTTCAATAAAGTTTCTGCCGTCTTGGTCAACAGACGTAATCCGTGCTTTTCCGTACAGCATATACGCCCATTCTGCTTCCTTATGCCAGTGAAGTTCCCTGATGGCTCCAGGTTTCAGCCTCATGTTGACAGAGGCAAGCTTGTCTGAAATCGGCAGCTCGCGAACCGTGACTTCCCGTGCATATCCGCCTTTTTCGAGACGGTTATGGACATCGGAAAATGAAAATTTCATGTTTGGCACCGTTCCGTGGTCGGTTTCCGGCGGCGCGAGCATGTCTGGATTTTGGCGGTCGCGCTCAACGTTGTGCAGAATTTTCGTTTCCGCTCCTTTTTCTCCTCTGATCGGCTGTGGAACTGGTTTGTTTTTTTCCATGTGATATCCCCTCTTTCTCAAAATGTAAAGGAGAGCTGAAAGGCCTTTCGTTTTCCCCTTCTGTCATGTTAAGTGAAAAAAGTGAGGCCGATGTCAATCATCGGTGTCACTTTTTTCTTTGATCAATTCGATCAGTTCATCGATTTTCTTTTCAAAACGCGTGAGCAGGTAAATTGCCAATACAGCCGGAAAGCCGACATTGCCGATTTGTTTCGCTGCTTCCTCAATGAATGCACTGTCCATTCTTACCACCTCCTATGTTAAGAAGTGAAGAAAGTTTGAAAAATGTAAGCAAAGAACTATTTTCTCTGAATGGGAACTTATGTTTGCATGTTAATAGAAGAGATGAGTTTACTTTTTTTTCATTTCTTTCATCTAAATAAATAGGAGGCGGTTTTTATGATAGATCAAACGTTACTGCGTGCGAAAATCAAGGAAATCACAGGGCATCCGCTTGTGAAGCATTTTTTGAGCAACCCCCGGTATGAGCGGCTTTTCAACCACGTTTTGGAACATCCGGATTCTGAAGAGGCAGAGTGTCTCGATCGCGAATTTAAGCGGTTTTACAAAAACATCCGCATGATCAAATACATCAACTCGATGATCCGGATTTTCTCCGTCGACTTTGATAAAAGAGCCCGGAAAAATCGAGAGCGTTTTCCATTGATGATCGACGACAGTCCGACTTTGCCCGAGCCGCCCCGAGGGGACCTGTTAGACGATGTCTTGGAACAGGAAGAGGATTTAAGTGAACATCTGCAAGACCCGATGCTTTATGAAGCGTTTTTGCAATTGACGGACAAGCAGAAAAAAGTGCTTGCGCAAATTTACATTCACGGGGTATCCATGCAGGAAATGGCTGACTCTTTGGGAGAATCAAGGCAAAATATTTCAAGAATTCATAAAAGGGCACTCGAAAAGATAAGAGAACTGCTGAATTCTAAAGCAGAGGGGAATGATAACAGTGAGTCTGCACGACGAAAAAGAGATTGAGAAATTGCTGGAAAATTTCACGCCGATGATCAAAAGCAAATTAAACAACACATCCTATCAAGAGAGGGAGGATCTTGAACAGGAGTTGAAGATGAAAATTTGCGAAAAAGCGGAGATGCTTTTATGTCAAGAAGTACCTGGATTTTGGGAGTTTATAACAGAATTGCTGAAAGTCCTTTAACCTGAGCTGTTTTGCTTGCGTAAAGCCGCCGGAAGTGTTAAAATTTCTAACATTTGATTAATGGAATGTTCAAGCTGCTTCATTGAAATCATGGTGATGATTTGTTTTAATATGAATGAAGCTTTGGGAATGTAAATGGATTTATATTCCATTTCCATCTTGTAAAAACACGCATCAGATAGGTGGTAAGATATCATGAAAAATCAATACCGAGTATTGTTGTATTATAAATATGTTCATATCGAAGACCCCGAGCAATTTGCCGAAGATCACCTCAAGCTCTGCAAAGATTTGGGCCTGAAAGGGCGCATCCTTGTGGCGGGTGAAGGAATCAACGGAACCGTGTCAGGAACCGTAGAGCAGACAGACCGCTATATGAGTGAAATGAAAAATGATCCCCGCTTTGAAGATATGGTGTTTAAAATCGATGAATCAGAAGGGCACGCTTTCAAAAAAATGCATGTCCGCCATCGCGATGAGCTGGTGACGCTCCGCCTGGAAGATGATATCGATCCGAATGAATTAACGGGAAAATACCTTGAGCCAAAAGAATTTTATGAGGCGATGCAGCGGGAAGATACGATTGTCGTCGACGCACGGAACGACTATGAGTACGATTTGGGACATTTCCGCGGCGCGGTCAGACCGGACATTAAAGCGTTCCGCGAATTGCCTGAATGGATCCGCGATAACAAAGAAAAGCTCGAAGGCAAGAAAATATTGACTTACTGCACGGGCGGTATCCGCTGTGAAAAATTTTCGGGATGGCTGAAAAAAGAAGGGTTTGAAGACGTGTCCCAGCTTCACGGCGGGATTGTGACGTACGGAAAAGACCCTGAAGTTCAAGGTGATCTGTGGGACGGGCAGTGCTATGTTTTCGATGAAAGAATCAGCGTTCCGGTCAACCAGAAAGAACACGTCATCGTCGGCAAGGATTATTTCACCGGCGAGCCTTGCGAGCGCTATGTCAACTGCGCCAACCCTGAATGCAACAAGCAGATCATCTGCTCTGAAGAAAATGAGCACCGCTATTTGCGGGGCTGCACGCACGAGTGCCGGGTTCATCCGCGCAACCTGTATGTCAAAGAGCACGGTCTTTCAGAAGAAGAGGTGCAAGAGAGACTCGAAAAGCTGAAAGAAGAGGGGCATGCAGCGCAGTCATAAAAGTTGCAAACAAGAATATCATTTAAAAAATCGAAGATGCCGCGAGCATCTTCGAAGTGGCATTGCTCCTGCAAGGGAGTCGGCTTTGGTTTTGAATCCTGGAACGCCTTGATCTGAAAAATCGGGGCGTTCCTATTTTTTATTCGTGAAATGAAAGCAGAGTGAAAATATCGCAACGATCAGGATACCGAACGAAAGCATCAATTGAAGTGCACTTTCTACTGCCATGCCTTTCCCTCCCTTCACCTGACGCTTTTGCTCCTGCCGCTAGTAAAAAAACGCAAAGCCGGCAATCAATAGTAATATTGCTCCGCTGATCAGCGTGCCAAACTGCCCGACAGTAAAATGGCCAAAGCGAATATGAGCCAGTTTGGAACCGCAGGCGGCACCTGCCCACACCGTCAGAAAACTTCCGGCGGCTGCCAAAATCGAAATCAGAAGCGGCGAATAGCCGAAGAGGCCAGCCCCGACTCCATTTGTAAGGGCATTTGCTGACAGTGCGATTCCGAGAAGGATCGATTCGAAAAAGCCAACGGTCTGTAGAGGCGAGCCAGTGCTTCCGTTTTCTTTCAAAGGGGAAGGCTTACGACGCGGAACGGCCAAAAGCATGATTCGCAGACCGATAACGGCCAGTAAAACAGAACCTGCCAGAACGGGGAGAATCCCGGGTAAAACCGTTGATATCCAAAGTCCGAAGTGGATGCCGCACACGCTAAAGAGAAAACATATAAGTGAAATGACAATATTAGAAAAAAGGCTGATGCGAATTTGCCGAATCCCGTATGATAAACCGACCCCCAAATTGTCAACGCTTGATGAAACGGTTAAGCCTGCAATGATGATCCATGATGTCATGATGAGCAGCTCCTTTTTCCAGTAAGTTTGCTCTTACAGTATGTATCGTTGAGAAAAATGTGCCAGTACCATGAAAAAGCTCAACAAAAAATCAAATTTCTCAACATATTCACATATCATGAGTTAAGAACCGTTGTGGAAAGGGGAGGGGAGATGGGACAGCCGAAAGAAAGTCATATCGGACATCTGATTAAAGAGCTGCTAAAAAAGCGATCGCTTTCAATGCGACAGCTCAGCAGCCTCTCCGGAATGGACGCCGCGACAATCTCGCGGATCGCTAACGGCAAGCAGCAACCTAAGCTTGTTCATCTAAAAGCTTTTTCCGAACATCTCGATATTTCACTTGATAAATTGATTGAAGCCTCGGGTTTTCAAGTTCATGGCAAAAAAGAACAAAACGGTACCGAGGTCCTTGGCTCTCTTGACGCCATGCTGGAAATGTTAGGGGCCTCCAAGCTGTACGATCCCCAAGAGACGAGACAGCGTATTGAACAGGAATTGAACAAATATGAGCAATATGCGCTGACAGAGGAAGGACACAGCATCATTTGTGAGGAATTCGACAACAAAGTAAGCCAGGTAAATGGAGCCGGACCGTTCATCAATCATTTGAAAAAAATGCATCACCGCTATTGTGACAATGCTACTTCTGAAAAAGACCGATCCGTTTTGGGGAGTGCGCTCCTGTATTTTATCCTGTCTGCGGACATTATTCCCGACTATACGTTTCCGATCGGCTACCTGGACGACGCCATCGCTGTTCACCTTGTATTGGACCGGCTGAACCATCGGGACGACACAGTATAATCCGATTTCCCCTGAATATTTGCCCGGCAACGTTCCATACTAACCAATATCAAAATAAAAAGGCAGGTAGCAAAAGAGATGACAAAAACCCTTTACATTACCGCTCACCCGCATGACGAAAGGGCATCATACAGCATGGCGGCGGGGAAAGCATTTATCGAATCTTACAAAGAAGCTCATCCGGATGATGAAGTCATACATCTTGATCTTTACAAGGAAAACATTCCGCAAATTGACGCGGACGTCTTCAGCGGCTGGGGAAAATTGCAGTCGGGATCGGGTTTTGAACAGCTTTCTGAACACGAAAAGGCAAAAGTCGGCCGTTTGAATGAGCTGAGCGAGCAATTTATCACGGGAGACAAATACGTGTTTGTCACGCCGCTTTGGAATTTCTCTTTTCCGCCGGTGATGAAAGCGTACTTTGATGCGGTCGCTGTAGCGGGAAAGACGTTTAAATATACCGAGCAAGGACCGATCGGTCTGTTAACCGATAAAAAAGCCCTGCACATCCAGGCGAGAGGCGGCTACTATTCGGAAGGGCCGGCTGCGGAACTTGAGATGGGGCACCGCTATATCAGCATCATGATGCAGTTTTTCGGAGTGCCGGAATTTGAAGGTTTATTTATAGAAGGGCATAATGCTGAGCCGGATAAAGCCGAGGAAATTAAACGAAATGCGATTGCCCGAGCCGAAGAATTGGGCCGGAACTTTTGAAAAAACCGCGGACGTGATCCGCGGTTTTGTTTTATTTGTTTAAGAACACCGTTTGATTCGTTTCGCTGCTTTTTTGCGCGGCTTCGATGATGCGGATGACGTCGCGTCCTTCTTCAGCCGTGACAGGCAGGCTGCCGCCTTCAAGAATACTTGAAGCAAGCTGCTTGTAATAGGTTAAGTATGAACCCGGGATGCTTTCAACTGTTTCCTTAATGACCTCGTCGCCTTCAACTGTGGCCAGTTCCCCGTAATATTCGGGTTGATCGGCTCCCCACTCATCGCCTGCAGGTTTTTGACCCGCTCTGAGTGCATCCTCCTGGCCGTCGATACCGTATTTAATAAAGCTTCCTTTTGAGCCGTGGATTTGGTAGCGGGGACCGTTGGCCGGAACAATCGAACCTGAGTGGAGAATCACTTGGCGCTGATCATAGTGAAGGACGACATGGAAATAATCGTCTGTTTCCGCATTGGCTCTTTGAGCGGTCACTTGAGCGGTGACGCTATTCGGCATGCCGAATAGATGAAGCGCCTGATCGATCAAGTGTGAACCCAAATCGTACAGTGCGCCTGAGCCCGGCCCTTTCTGCTCTCTCCAGCGCTGTCTGACATTCGGCCGGAACCGGTCGTAGGAGGCGTGGTATGTGTTGACCTCACCGAGGCGCCCTTCTTTGATGAGCTGTTTGATCGTCAAAAAGTCGTTATCCCATCTTCGGTTGTGGTAGACGCTGAGAAGCACGCCTTTTTCTTTCGCGGCATTGATGAGCTTTTCCGCTTCTTCCGCCGTTGCCGTCATCGGTTTTTCTAGGACGACATGCTTTCCGGCGCGGATGCACTCTTTCGCCATTTCGTAATGAAGGCCGCTCGGCGTGGTGACGATGACGAGATTAATGTCCGGGTCATTTGTGATGTCTTCGATCGAGCTGACGGCTTCCGCTTCGGGGAGGTCCTGTTTGACTTGTTCTTTCCTCGAAGTCATCACCTTCCGAATCTCATAATCTTCTAACACCGATAATAAAGGCGCATGAAACACCGATCCTGACAAACCGTATCCTAATATCCCTGTGTGAACCTTATTCACCATTCATTCTCCTCTCCCATGTTCGTTTTTAATATGTAATCAACACACCTTTATTTTACCCTGTTTGCCTATAGGAACAAACCTAAAGACCTTTTTCAACCGGGGAATGGAAGATTTTGTCACAATTTTGTTCAATTTGAAGAGATGTCCGGTTATCGTTAAAAACAAAAAGGGAGGATTTTGAAAATGGAGCATGATTGGGGCGCTTTTATGAATAGGGATTTGGCTGTCGAGCTGGCATCAGTTGAAGGAAGCTTGAAAAACCTTTCGTTTGCGGTAAAGGATGTGTTTGCTGTAGAAGGCCATACAAATGCGGCGGGAAACCCTGATTGGCTGAGGACGCACGAACCTGCCGAAAAAAACGCGGAAGCCGTTGACTTGCTGCTGCGTGAAGGGGCAAGGCTTAAGGGTGCTGCACACACGGATGAGCTGATGTACAGCCTTGACGGAGAAAATGTCCATTATGGAACGCCTGTCAATCCTTGTGCAAAGGACAACATTCCTGGAGGATCTTCAAGCGGTTCGGCCGTGGCGGCAGCCTCCGGTATGGCCGATTTTGCTCTTGGGACAGACACCGGGGGTTCTGTCAGAATCCCTTCTTCCTACTGCGGAATTTTCGGATTTCGGCCGACGCACGGCGAGGTGCCGGTTAATGGTGTCATACCGCTGGCGAAAAGCTTTGACACCGTCGGATGGATGTCAAAAGATATCGGCGTTCTTCATGCTGCAGGCCGCGTCCTGCTTAGCGGACAGGAGGAGGCAGGGGCCTGTTTCAACCGGATTTATTTTGAAAAAGAGGCGTGGAGCCTGCTTGAAGAAAGCAACCGGACACAAGTATACGCTCATGCATTAAGCCTGATAGACGGCGAATTCGACTGGTGCGTTGCCGCTGACGGCGGCCTCGCGGAATGGGCGGAAATGTTCAGGGTGCTGCAGGCCCTGGAGATTTGGGAGGAGCATGGAGCTTGGATCGACCGCACAAATCCGGTGTTCGGCCCTGGAATCGCAGAACGATTTGAATGGACGTCAAGTCTTAGGAAACGCGATTATGAGCATGTGTTTATGAAAAGAGAAGCGGTGAAAAGGAGACTGTCGGAATGGCTCGCAGAAGACGGCTTGCTCGTCATTCCAACTGCTCCCGGCACGCCGCCGCTCCGCGGGCTGCCGGAAAACGAATTACATGAGAGAAGGGCGCGCACGATGAAACTGACGTGTATTGCCGGGCTCGGCGGGCTTCCGCAGATCACCGTTCCGCTACCGGCAAAAAACGGCGAGCCTTTGGGGCTTTCATTCATCGCCGGCCGCAAACAGGACCTGAAGCTTCTGGCCTGGACTGAAAAGCACGTGTTATCTCTTCAAGTATGAGGGAAGCATATGCTGCGGATCTTTTCTGCATCATATGCTTTTTGCTTGCTTCTATTATTGTTAACTGGTAAACTATTAAATAGTTAACCGGTTAACGATAATGGAAAGGATATGATGATCGTGGAAAACAAGACGTATGAGCAAGCATTTCAAGCCGTTCAGGATTTTATTCTCAAAAGAGAAAAGCGGGCTCAGCATGAACAGCAGACGCTCGTAAAGGAAGCTTTTCAAGAAGACGACAGCATCCGGAAGCATTGGACACTGACCCAGCTTCACATGATCTCGCTTATCAGCGAAAACGAGGCAGACGTCAACAACGCTTTCCTGGCAGCAAAACTTCAAATATCAAAAGCGGCAGTGACAAAAGCGGTCAGTGTCCTCATAAAGCACGGGATGATCGAATCGCACAAAAAACCGAACAACAACAAAGAATTGTATTACACATTAACAGACGAGGGGAAGAAACTGGCCGACGTTCATGACAGGATGCACGAAATTGCAAAGCAGCGCTATATCGAGCTGTTTGATCGGTTTTCCGAATCCGAGCTGGGAACCGTCATCCGCTTTTTAAACGAATGGTCAAAACACATTTAATCAAGAGGAGAAGCGAATGAATAAAAGTGAAGCCCAACAGTTTTTAAGCAGCATGTATCAGGACATCTTGAGAGAAATGAATACTGAAAAAATTCCCGATTATTTCAGCGAGAATTATGTTCAAGTAACCGACGGCAGTCAAATTGACCTTGTGCAGTTTAAAGATCACATGAGGACGCTGAAAAAGGTTGCCCGCACCATAACGGTGTCGCCCTTTCATGAGTTTTTGTTTGACGAGCGGCTGCAAAGCGCAGCGGTCAGGTATACGGTCAATGTTGTCAAAACAAACGGAGACCGGGGGAGAATTGAAATCATCGCGATGTTTAAAATGAATGGTTTTAAAATCGTTCAATGCCACGAACTTTCACATGCGATCGAAGGTAAGGAGGATTTTGAAGAGCTGGCGAAGATCAGTGAGGCGGCAATTGAAAAAGCCTCCTCTCGGGAGGAGAAGGCTTTTTCACAAGATTAATGTTTGACGTCAAACCTGATGTTGAGCGAGACGGGTCCGCGCGTGTAAAGGCCTGTCTCGCGGTAAACGAAGTCTTCCTCCAGCTGGATATTCTTCAGCTGATCCAGAACGATATTTGCGACAAGCTCGATTTCCGTCTTCGCAAACCCCGCTCCTACACAGTTGTGGACGCCTGAACCGAATGCGAGATGCCTGGCTGCGCCGCTGAATGCGCTTTTGACTTCCAGGTCGCTGCGATGAATGTTGAACTCGTCTGGCTTCTCAAACGCTTCAGGATCGCGATTGGCCGCGCCTATCATGCAAAATACAGTCGTCCCTTCTTTGAGCTCGACTCCGCCGATCACCGCGTCTTGTGAAAGCTGGCGCGGAATGAGCTGCACCGGCGGCTTGTAGCGCAGCGTCTCTGCGATGGCCTGAGGCAGGAGCGTGCGGTCTTCCAGCACGTCATTCATTTGATCGGGATGATGAAGCAAATGATAAATCATTAATGCGAGCGTCTTGTCCGCCGGTTCTGTGGCGGCAAGCAATATATTGAGAATCAGCGCGCGGATGTCCCGGTCAGACATCGCCACTCCCTCGTATTCGGAAGTGCAAAGGATGGATATTAAATCATGGCCGGGGTTTTTGCGCCTTTCCTCGATAATCGGATTCAAATATTCCGCGAGTTGTTCACTGCATTTGAGGGAATGCTCCCGGTCCTCAGGCGCCTGATTCAAACTGGTAATGAAATCGGCGACGCCGCTGTGCCAGTTTCTCACTGTTTGGTGGTCGTTCTTGTCCAAACCTAAAATGTCCATCGTCACACAAACGGCGAACGTTTTCCCGAAATCATTGACAAGATCGATCCGCCCTTTCTCCAGATGAGGGGCCAATAGCCTTTGTGCATTGTCTTTAATGAGCGGCGTGAGGTGATCAAGGGATTCTCCGATAAAACGGCGCAGAACGATTCTCCTTTTCGCCGTGTGCTCTTTGCCTTTCATTTGGGCGAGCACAGGTCCGCGCATGACGGGCTCGGCCCGTTTGGCCAGCGATTTCGTTGTAAAGACGTCCTGATTCTGGAGCACGCGGCGCACATCCTGGTAGCGGCTGATAAAATAGCTGTCCAGCGATTCTTCATAATGGACGGGATCAGATTCGCGAAGGTATGAGAAATATTGATACGGATTCTCGTGATATTGTTCTGACAACACGCTGAATGTTTTTAGCGATTGATTCATACTCGTTCCTCCTGCATGCTTTTAGATTCCACACTTTCGTCTGATTCGGAAACCATAAGATATCCTTGATTCGGGCGCATTTTGACGGCAAATTCATTTCGGGAGATCTGTTCGCCGAGCTTCCATGGACGGTGATAAGCAAGAAGCGTTTCTTCGACGCCTAAAATATCAGGGGCGGCGATGAAAAACGGAAGTTCAGCGATGACGTATTCAACAGCCAGCTCCAGCATGGCGGCGCTGACCTCCCGGACATCCATCCGAATGCCCCGGGCCCGTCCGAGTATCGCCGCATGCGACATCTCCAGGCAGGCTTTGCGAAAATGCGGCTGGTCAAAAAAGGCGTCTTCGACTTCCATCCGCAAACGCTGGTATGCGGTCTGGTTCGCGAAATCGGAAAATGTATGGATGGCCTCGGGATTGCCGCCATGCGCTTGCAACGCCTTTTCAGCGAATCTCCGGTTCCGTGAGACTTCTTTCCTGACTTTCCGTTCGGCCTTTCCATTCGGGGTGCCAAGCGCTTCGAGAAGGTTGGCTGCTTCCTTTCCTGCTAAAAGCACGGATACATGGTGAAATTCACGGACGGCCCAGCCGATAAGCCGATGAATGTAATCTTCGGAAAATCGGCTGTTAAACGGACTGATGCCAATGAGAATATGGCGTCTGCGTTTTAGTATTTCATTGCAGTTTCGGGTAAGAGTTTCAGTTTTGAATGGCCAGTGTTTGCTCTCCATTGTAAGCTCTGTCATTGATTTCCTCCTTAACGGACATAGAATGACTTCTTTTGCAATCAATGATGGATACGTGCGGTTTATCGAGCTGGGAATAGGCTGGTCTCAACTTCACGATGAATCCAGAAGAATACAGCGATGGTGCGGGTCATGATGAAGGGGTGTCGCATTTGTTCAATTGTTAAAGCAGAGCAAGAGTTTGAGCTCAAAATCAGGCAAGGTACAGCATAAAAGTTTACTAGTAAACAATAGTCATTTTATCCCTAACTTTTCCAACTGTCAACACAATTCAAATTCAAAATATGAAAATATTCGTAACGTTTTTTGCAAATCTGAGGAATTTTAATCAGAATGAACCTTTTTTAAAGGCGTTTTTCGAGTAAAGGAACCCGATAAGTAAAAAATATGTAAAAAACTTTAAAGCTGCAATAAGAAATGTTCGTTGACATTGATTAAGGAGTCATCTACAATTATTATTGTTAACTGGTAAACAATATTGGGATAATTGTTAACGAATAAACAAAAATAAGGCAGGCGGTTTGACATGAGACCAATGAAATTGAATGCTTCTTTCATTATGTATTTTGTATGTATCAGCGCCTTTTTCGCATCGTTGAATCAAAATATTTATTCACCCATCATTCCGTTAATCAGAGACTCGTTTCACGTTTCTGTATCGATGGTCAACCTGTCCGTCTCGCTGTTCATCTTCATTACCGCTGTGATGCAGATCATTGTCGGCTCAATTGTCGATTTTAAAGGAGCGAGGTTTGTGATGATGGCGAGCATGATCGTAACGGTCATCGCCACAATCGGCTGCGCCGTCGCCCGGGACTTTGGCCTGTTTCTTTTTTTCAGGGTGCTGCAAGCTTTGGGGACGGCTGCGCTTCCATTAATTGCGGCAACCACAATCGGATCTCTGTTCCAGGGAACGAAGCGGGGCAGTGCGATGGGGACTTATCAAATGCTGCTTTCCCTTGCACCGGCAGCGGCGCCTATTCTCGGCGGTTTTATCGGGGAACGCTATAACTATCCGGGGATTTTTTGGTTTTTGACGGTATTGTCTGTTCTTTTGCTTTTCGGAAATGCGTTTTGCTTTCCGCAGAGCCATGCGGAGAAAAAGACCAATCTCAGCGCGGGCAGCCTGTTGTCGCATTATAAGGACATTTTCAAAAACAGGACAGGAAATGCCGTTTTGATATTAAGCTATCTTCTTTTCTTTATTTATTTTTCAGTGATCGTATATTTGCCGATTTTGCTGACTGATCATTATCACCTTGATCTGCAGATCGTCGGCTTGCTGTATTTGCCGATAGCCGTCAGTACGGTTGCCGGCAGCGTGCTGTTTAAGTGGATACAAAAGAGAGTATCGCTCGGACGCCTGTTTCTGATCGGCAATCTGACCGCCGCGGGCAGCGTCGTCTGTTTTGGCTTTACCCACTCGTTTTCACTTTTCGCCATGTCGGCGGCCCTCGTTCTTTTCGGCGTTACGATGGGGCTGATCCCGCCGCTGTTCTCGACGATGATGGCAAATGAGTTTGAGGAGAATCGCGGCAGTGCGATGGGCATGTTTAATTTTATCAGGTATACGGGAATGGCCTGCGGTCCTGTTATATCAGGCGTGTTATTAGGAATGTCATCTTCTGTTTTCGTTTTCGGCTGCTTCGGCATCGTCTATGCCGCGGCCGCCCTTTTGATGATCGCGGTCATGCGAAAAGCAGCTCACACAAAGACGTTGCAAGAACCAAACAAAAAAGCTGCCAGGTCTTAAAACCGGGCAGCTTTTTTGATTACAGATCCGTTCTCCACATTTCTTCTTTCACTTGTCTTTTCTCAGACACAAAGGCGAACATCGTCAGCATCAGTCCGCACATGGTCATAAGCGCACCGCCTGTGGCAAGGTATGTGTAGGACTCTGACGCATTAAGAATGAGTCCGCCGATCCATGCCCCGAGCGCGTTGGCCAAGTTAAATGCAGCGATGCTGACAGAGGTGGCGATCGTTGTTCCGTGTTCAGACGCAGCCACGACTTTTGTTTGCAAAAGGGGCACCGTTCCGAAAGCGCCGGCTCCGAATAAAAACGTCACGATGATGGCGCCGGCAGGGTGTCCGCTGACAAAAGGGAAGGCCGCAAGGATCGCCATGAGCGCGATCATCACGCCGATCATGGAGCGGGTTAACAGGTGAAACGGCACCTTTCCGGCGTAGAAATTGCCGACGACTCCGCCAAATCCGTAGGCGAAAAGGGCGGCTGTAATGCCGAGGCTGCCGAAACCGGCAGAATGCCGCAGCATCGGTTCAATAAACGTGTAGGCGATGAATACGCCTGAATAGCCGAAAATCGTGATAGCAAAAGAGAAAAGAACTTGTTTATTTTTAAACACATCCCATTCATGGATCAATTTAAGGACGACTTTCGGTTTTCTGTGCGGCACCGTCAGCCAAATGCCGGCGAGGCCGATCAATCCGAGGCAGGCGATCATCAGAAAGACGATCCGCCAGTTGAAAAGGTCGCCTAAATAAGAACCGAACGGAACGCCGAGCATCAGGGCGATGGTCAAGCCGCCGTTCATTGAAGCGGCAGCGGCGGCCCGCTTTTCGGGCGGTACCATTTCGCTGACGAACACCATCGTCGTTGCAAAAAATGCACCATGAATGGATGCGGATAGGATTCTTGAGATCAACAAAACGGTGAAGTTCGGTGCCAGGAAACTGAGCGCATTCGACAGTACAAACACAATCATCAAGCCGAGCAATACCGGTTTGCGCGGCATTTTTACAGATAATATGGTGACGATCGGCCCCGTCAGACAGACGCTTCCCGCGTATGCCGTTACCAATAAGCCGGTAGACGAAATCGGAACAGAGAGATCCTTTGAAATGGAAGTCAATATACCCATAACGACGTACTCTGTAAAGCCGATAGAAAATGTACAAATCATAAAAATTGCGATGATCAGTTTGACTGGTGCGTGCAGTGTTTTTTTCATCCTGACCCCTCCTTTTAAAAAACATGAGTTTACATATTAAAAGATTAAAAGCCGATTTTCAACCGTTTTTTGCGGATCAATATGTTCCCAAAACGGTATGCCGGCGGCACAAAAAGCGCCATCAACATGATGCCAGCGCTTTCTTGAAAATCTGACATTTTATTTTCACAATCAAAGGTTAAAACATTCCTGACCCCGACGAACGCTTGCTGTTGGGGGTTTTTTATTTATAGACCGATTGGAACAGCTCTATCATTCCGAAAAAAGCGCTTACAAATCAAAACAAAATATGTTACTCTTAAAACAAACGTATTCAAAAACAAACAAACAAAAACGGAGTGATACGCATGGTGGATTATTTATGGTCAGAAACTGAGGCTGCATCGCTGCGTCCGGGTCTTGACGAACTCGTCTACCGTTCCAACCTGATCGGCTCTGACCGCTCGGTCTGCAACTGGGGCGGGGGAAACACATCGATGAAAACGACAGAAAAGGATTTCAGGGGCAGGGACATCGAGGTGATGTGGGTGAAAGGCAGCGGCTCGGACTTGGCGACGATGTCAGCGGGTCAATTTACCGGGCTGAGGCTCGATGATATTCGTCCGCTGATGAAACGGAGCAGTATGACCGATGAAGAAATGACGGCATATTTGTCTCATTGCATGATGGACGGAAAGCACCCGCGGCCGTCGATCGAAACGCTTCTTCATGCTTTTTTGCCGTTTCCGCATGTCGATCACACCCACCCAGATGCGATCATCAGCATCTGCTGCGCTGATAATGGAAAAGAGATCGCAGAGGAGATATTCGGCAGCCGCTTTGTATGGGTGCCTTATGTCAGACCGGGCTTCGCTTTATCGAAGATGATAGCAGAAGGTGTGAAAAACAACCCGAATGCAGAGCTTGTTTTAATGGAGAAGCATGGACTCGTCACGTGGGGGGAAACGGCGAAAGAAAGCTATGATCAGACGATTGCCGTGATTCGCGAAGCGGAAGCATACATTAAAAGCCGTTCGGAAGATCATCAGCCGTTTGGCGGACAGATGGTCGAGCCGTTTGCACCGGAGGAGCGGAAACGGATTTTAGCCGATATCTTGCCGATTATCCGCGGCGCTGTCAGAGGAGAGAAACGCATGCTGCTCACCTGGTGCGATGCTGACGATGTACTCGAATTCACGAACAGCAGGCGCGCTCCGTCGCTTTCACAGGTCGGCGCCGCTTGTCCGGATCACCTTGTGCATACAAAGCGGACGCCTGCCTATATTCCGTGGAATTCTGCTGAACAGGACACAGAGAAGCTGGTCGAACAGATCAAAACCGAGATTGCTAGGTTTAAAGAGTCATATGCCGCCTATTTTCAACGAAACCGGCGTGAAGGAGACGAGATGTTTGAATCGGCGCCGCGCGTGATGCTAATCCCGGGAATCGGCATGGTGGCATCAGGTAAAAGCCTGGCGATGGCAAAGGTCAGCCGAGATTTATACCGGCGGGCGATTGCTGTCATGAAGGGAACGGAAGTCCTTGGAAACTTTGTATCTCTCAATGAGGAAGAATCCTACAATGTTGAATATTGGCCGCTTGAGCTTTATAAATTAACGCTTGCTCCGCCGGAAGACGAATTTTCCCGCAAGATCGCATTTGTGACGGGGGGAGCGGGCGGAATCGGCAGCGAGACCTGCCGCCGCCTTGCTTCAGAAGGTGCGCATGTTGCGGTTGCTGATATTAATATAGAAGGCGCAGAAAAAACAGCCGCAGAGATTAATGAACAGTACGGTGCAGAACGAGCTTCCGCCGTCCGCATGGATGTGACGAAAGAAGAGGACGTTCAGGCGGCCTTCGAGGAAATCGTCCTTAAATACGGCGGGATCGACATTCTCGTCAACAACGCGGGGCTTGCGACATCCAGCTCTCTTGACGAAACGACGCTCGAAGAATGGAATTTGAATATGAATGTACTCGGAACAGGATATTTTCTCGTCGCCAGAGAAGCTTTTAAGCAAATGAAAAGACAGGAGTCAGGCGGCAGCATGGTGTTTATCGGCTCGAAAAATTCCGTTTATGCAGGCAAAAACGCTTCGGCATACAGCTCTGCAAAAGCGCTTGAGGTTCATTTGGCGAGATGCATCGCCGCTGAAGGCGGACCGTATGGAATCCGCGTGAATTCAGTGCTTCCGGATGCGGTGCTTCAAGGCTCGGCCATCTGGGACTCCAAGTGGCGCGAAGAAAGAGCCGCCGCCTACGGGATTGAACCCGACCGGCTTGAAGAGCATTACCGCAAACGTACGACTCTTTCCGTCAACATTTATCCCGCCGACATCGCCGAAGCGATCGCTTATTTCGCTTCAGAAAAAACGGCAAAAACGACGGGATGCATGTTGACGGTTGACGGGGGAGTGCCGGCCGCATTTTCAAGGTAATTGGAAAGGAGCGGCTTCGGCTGCCCTTTCAGAAAACAAAGGGGGAAAAGGGAGATGAAGGGCGAGATCCATTGGATCATACCGGACGGTTTTATTCCTCCGGAAAGTTCCGGAAGCTTGACGAGCCATGAAGCCATTTGTGTTTTAAATTGCCATGAAGAAGACGCAAACCTTTCGATCACAGTATACTTCGAAGACCGTCCGCCGCTCGAAGACATTCTCGAGACGGTTCATGGCAAGAGAACGAAGCATATTCGCACAAGTTCTTTGCAACGATCAGGAGAACGCATTCCTGAAAATGTGCCTTATGCGATCGAGATCGCAAGCGATGTACCTGTGATCGTCCAGTACAGCCGGCTGGACACAACCCAGCCGGAACTTGCGTTAATGTCAACTATGGCATATCCGTTAAAAACAAGGGGGATGGGTGTACATGATGAATGACCGGGCTTACGCTTTATTTGAAGAACAGCAGAAAGACAGGGGCATCAGCCTTTCTGAAGCAAAGGAAAAATTGAAAGCGCTTAAAATCGAGACGCCTTCATGGGGATACGGGGACTCGGGCACGCGCTTCAAAGTGTTTCAGCAAGAGGGCGTACCGAGGGATCCGTTTGAAAAAATGGAAGATGCATCAGTCGTTCACAAATTAACCGGAACCTGTCCTTCCGTCGCCATCCATATTCCGTGGGATCAAGTTGATGATTACGGAAAGCTGAAAGCGCACGCCGAGCAGCTTGGCCTTGCCGTCGGCGCCGTGAATCCGAACTTGTTCCAGGACGATGACTACAAATTCGGAAGCGTCACAAACGTTAAAGCGGACATTCGCCAAAAAGCAACCGAGCAATTGCTCGAATGCGTCGATATTGCAAAACAAACAGGCTCCAAGGAAATCAGCCTCTGGCTTGCCGACGGAACCAACTATCCCGGTCAGGGCGACATCAGAAAACGGAAAAACTGGATGTATGAGTGTCTGGCTGAAGTATACGAAGCGCTTGACGATGATATGCGGCTCTTGATTGAATACAAGTTTTTTGAGCCGGCTTTTTATCATACAGACCTGGCGGATTGGGGGATGGCTTACAAGTTGGCGCAAAAGCTCGGGCCGAAGGCCGAGGTGCTCGTCGACACCGGCCATCATGCCCAAGGGACGAACATCGAGCACATTGTCGCTTGTTTGCTTGACGAAAAACGTCTCGGAGGCTTTCATTTCAACAGCCGCAAATACGCTGATGACGATTTGATCGCGGGCGCGCACAACCCGTACGAACTGTTTCTCATTTTTTATCAAATTTTGGACGCCTGCCGCGATTCCGACCCGAATGTCCGGAAGACGGCCGAACATATTTCGTATATGCTTGATCAGTGCCATAATCTCGAACCGAAAATCCCGGCTGTGCTGCGCTCAGTCATGAATGTGCAGACTCAATTTGCAAAAGCGCTTTTGATCAACTTCGAAGATGTGAAGAAAGCGCAGGAAGATCATGACGTGCTTGCCGCAGAGGCTGCGATCCGCGAAGCATTTGAAATTGACGTCAAACCGCTCCTTTACGCCGTGCGGGAGGAAATGAACGTTCCGCCTGATCCGCTCAAGGCTTATGCGGAAAGCGGGTATGCGGAAAAAATACTGGCGCGCGGCAAAGGCGGTGCAAGCTGGTGACGATTCTCGCTTTTGATCTTGGTGCGTCGAGCGGCAGAGCTTATGCAGGTCATGTGGACGGCGGTCTGATCAAAGCGGAGGAAATTCACCGTTTTCCAAATCAGCCCGTTCAGGCGGGAAAACACCTTTATTGGGACATTCTCAGGCTGTATCATGAAATCAAACAGGGCATTTTAAAGGCGAAAAACGGCTGCGGACGAATCAGCTGTATCGGCATCGATTCATGGGCGGTTGATGTCGGTTTTCTCGATCGGAACGGAGAGCTGATAGGGAACCCTTTTCATTACCGCGACCCTTACACGGACGGAATGATGCGGGAGGTGCTGAATGAAATCGGAAAAGAAGAGCTG
This sequence comes from Bacillus sp. LB7, assembly GCF_030449715.1. Classification (NCBI taxonomy): domain Bacteria; kingdom Bacillati; phylum Bacillota; class Bacilli; order Caryophanales; family Bacillaceae; genus Bacillus; species Bacillus sp. LB7. The sequence goes on along the minus strand of NZ_JASGCA010000010.1, from coordinate 72,354 downwards.
TTTTCCAGAACCGGTATTCAGCTTTTGCCGTTCAACACCATCTTTCAGCTCCGGGCGCTGAAAAAAGCGAATTCTCCGCTGTTGGAACACGCGGAAACGCTTTTAATGATTCCTGATTTGCTGCGCTATTTTTTAACGGGCGAGAAAAAAAGCGAGTTTACAAATGCGACGACAACTCAGCTGTTCAACCCGAAAACGTCTGACTGGGATTGGGAGCTCATCAGCCTTATGGGGCTCCCGGCCAATCTTTTTCCAAAGGATATAGCAAAACCCGGAAGCGAAGCGGGGAGGCTGTCACAATCAGTGTGCAGCGAATTGTCGGTGCCTGCCGTACCGGTCATTGCCGTCGGCGAACATGACACGGCTTCTGCAGTTGTCGGCGTTCCCGCTGAAACGGAAGACTTTGCATATTTGATTTGCGGCACCTGGTCGCTGATCGGAACCGAACTTGACACTCCGCTGATGACAAAACAGGCGCTCGATTGGAATTTTACAAACGAGGGCGGTGGCGGCGGCACATTCCGCTTTTTAAAAAACATTATGGGATTGTGGCTGTTCCAGCGCTGTCAGGCGGATTGGGAAAAAGACGGGATCAGCTATTCAAGCGCCGAGCTTGTCAAACTTGCCGGACAGTCGGAAGCGTTCAGGTCGGCGGTTGACCCGGATGACCCGGTGTTTCTCAATCCCGTGCATATGCCTGAGGCGATCAGGGAGTACTGCCGTGCAACAGGACAGCACGTGCCGGAAACGCCCGGACAGGTGATCCGCTGCGTGCTGGAAAGTCTTGCATTTAAATACCGGTTCACGCTTGAACGGATTGAAACATTGACAGGAAAAGAATATGACGGACTTCACATGGCGGGCGGAGGGATTCGAAATGAATTGCTGTGCCAATACACGGCGAATGTACTGGCCAGAAATGTGTGGGCTGGACCGGCAGAGGCAAGCGCCATCGGCAACATTGCCGTACAGGCCATCGCGCTCGACATGTTTTGGGATATTCAAAGCGCCCGAAAAGCGATCAAAGCTTCCTTCCCTCAAAAAACGTATGTACCGGAAGATACAGAAGCGTGGGAGGCGGCATACCGCCGCTATACAAGTCAGATTCTCGGCGCCGCTTCCCGCTGAAAACATTTCCTGTATCGGCGCTGATGCGCTATCATGAAAGTAACAGTGACTTTTACCAAAAAAGGAAGGAAGTAAACGGATGCTTGTAGCTGAAAGACACCAAAAAATCGTCGAGCTTGTCAATCTGCGCTCGAGCGTACGCGTCACAGAACTGAGCGAGCTTTTTTCCGTCACGGAAGAAACGATCAGGCGCGACTTGGAAAAGCTTGAGAAGGAAAATAAGCTGAAAAGAAGCCATGGCGGCGCGGTCAGCGTGCAGACTGAAGAAGCAGAGGTGCATTTTCGCGAGCGCGAAATTACAAACGTAAACGAAAAAAAGATGATTGCATTTGAAGCCGTCAAGCATGTGAAAAGCGGGGAACGGATTATTCTTGATGCCAGCACGACGGCGTGGTACATGGCAAAAGCACTTGAAAACATCCCGCTGACCGTCATCACCAATTCAGTCAGAGTCGCGATTGAACTCAGCAAAAAAGAAAAGGTGACGGTCATTTCAACCGGCGGGATGCTGCTGCCGCAATCGATGTCATATGTCGGCCCTTTGGCTGAGCGCTCCCTTGATATGTATCATGTCAACAAAACATTTCTGTCTTGCAAAGGCGTCGACCCTGCGAGCGGCTTGAGCGATTCAAACGAAATGCAGGCGCTGTTGAAAAAACGGATGATCGAGATTGCGGACGAAACGATTTTGATGGCGGACAGCAGCAAATTCGGAACCCGTGCTTTCTCGCAAATCGACCGCCTTCATAACGGTTACAGGATCATCACAGATTCAGGAATTGACAAAGCAAACCTTGCCCTCTTGCAAGACATAACAGAGACCATCACGATCGTCGGCTGAAACCAAGCTTTTCAAGCACTTGATTTTAAAATCAGGCGCAAATGGGATAAAATAGAAGAGTAAAAAAGGAAAGGAGATGTTTTTGATGGCGAAAAAGATTTTGATCGTAACGGGCGACGCAGTTGAAGCGCTGGAAGTGTATTATCCTTATTACCGCTGTCTTGAAGAGGGCTATGAAACGACGATCGCCGCACCGAAAAAGAAAAAGATTCATACGGTTGTTCATGATTTTCTGGATTGGGATACATACACCGAAAAGCCGGGCTATTTAATTGACGCGCATGCTTCATTTGATGAGATTGATCCGTCCGAATACGACGGCATCATCATTCCGGGCGGACGCGCGCCGGAATTTATCCGGATGTACGATTCCCTGCTGAAAATTGTTGCTCATTTCTTTGAGGAAAATAAACCGGTCGGCGCGATTTGTCACGCGAGCCTTATTTTCACAAGCCTGAGAGAACATCTGAAAGGTCGGGAGCTGACGGCTTACATCGCCTGCAAACCGGAAGTCGAAGCCGCGGGCGCGACTTATGTTGAGGAGAAGCTTCACGTGGACGCCAACCTGGTCTCAGGCCATGACTGGTCCAATCTGCCGGAGTTTATGAGAGAGTTTTTTAAAGCGTTAAACAAATAATATGCAGGGACGACCCCGCAGCAGTTTGGGGTTGTCTCTTTTTTTAGACATGTTCCGCTTCGCATTTTATAATGGTACAAACGGGTAACTTGGACAAAATATAATGGAAAGAGAGGTGCTCCGATGTCAGCAGATCATCATGAACACACATTAAATCCCAAAAGCTCTAAAGGAAAAGAACAAATCACAAACCGCTTAAAGCGGATTGAAGGGCAGGTCAGGGGCATTCAAAACATGATCGAAAATGACCGCTACTGCGTCGATATTCTCGTTCAAATCTCAGCTGTGCAAGCCGCGATGCAAAAGGTGGCTTTCAGCCTGCTTGAAGATCATACCCACCATTGCGTCGCAAACGCGATTAAAAGCGGTGAAGGCGAAGAGGCCATCGAGGAGCTGCTTGATGTGTTTAAGCGGTTTTCAAAGTCGTGAACGAAAAAAGAGAAAAACGCTTTCTTGAAATACCCTACAGGGGTATGGTAATATAAAACCGATCAATATCATCAAACCATAGGAGGTTTTCAATATGGAACAAAAAACACTGAAAGTCGAAGGCATGTCTTGCAACCACTGTGTTCAGGCAGTAGAAGGAAACGTCGGAAAGCTTGGCGGAGTAGAGTCCGTTAAAGTGAATTTAAGCGAGGGCAAGGTCGAAGTGTCGTTTGATTCAGGCAAAGTATCGCTGAAAGAAATCATCGATACGATCGAAGATCAGGGGTATGATGTCGCAGGCTAATGTATACCTATAAGGGGTATATAAGGAGTGAAGGATATGGACGAACAAAAAGAAGCCACCCTCCAAATCTCTGGCATGACCTGTGCCGCCTGTGCGGCGCGGATCGAGAAAGGGTTGAAAAGGCTTGACGGCGTTCAGGACGCAAATGTGAACTTGGCGCTGGAAAAATCAAAAATCGTTTATGATCCGGGGCAAATCGAAGTCGGACAGCTGGCTGAGAAAGTCGAATCGCTCGGCTATCAAGTTCCAGCGGAAAAAGCCGAATTCGCAATTTCCGGCATGACGTGTGCGGCTTGCGCCAACCGGGTGGAAAAGCGCCTCAACAAGCTGCCGGGCGTCAAAAACGCCGCTGTCAACTTTGCCTTAGAGACTGCGGCAGTCGACTATCAGGCCGGTGCGGTTTCGCCGGAGGAAATGATCGAAGCCGTTGAAAAGCTCGGCTACAAGCTTGAGTTGAAAAAAGACCGAGCTGCGGATGGAGTGGCGGAACAAAGAGAAAAAGGCATTCATTGTCAAACCGGCAAATTTATTTTTTCAGCCATTTTATCGTTTCCGCTGCTCTGGGCAATGGTCAGCCATTTCAAATTCACGTCATTTATATGGCTGCCGGGGATGTTCATGGATCCCTGGGTTCAGTTCGCGTTGGCGACACCGGTTCAATTTATCGTCGGGAAACAGTTTTACACAGGGGCTTATAAAGCGCTGCGGAACAAAAGCGCCAACATGGATGTGCTGGTCGCTCTCGGCACGTCTGCCGCCTATTTCTACAGCTTATATTTAAGCATTGAAAGCCTCGGCACGAACCGGCATCCGGACGGCCTTTATTATGAAACAAGCGCCATCCTCTTAACTTTGATCATTTTAGGAAAGCTGTTTGAAGCGAAAGCGAAAGGGCGCTCATCCGAAGCAATCAAAAAGCTGATGGGGCTGCAGGCAAAGACAGCGACCGTCGTCAGGAACGGCGAAGAGATGACCGTGCCGATTGAAGATGTTTTGACAGGCGACATCATGTACGTGAAGCCAGGTGAAAAAGTACCGGCAGACGGAGAGATTGTCGAAGGGCGTTCTGCGCTGGATGAATCGATGATCACCGGTGAAAGCATCCCTGTTGACAAGACGGTTGGAGATCCGGTTATCGGTGCTACAATCAATAAAAATGGATTTTTAAAAGTAAGGGCAGAAAAAGTTGGCAAAGATACTGCGCTGGCGCAGATTATCAAAGTCGTGGAAGAGGCGCAAGGTTCAAAAGCGCCGATTCAGCGGCTTGCAGACCGGATTTCCGGGGTTTTTGTACCGATTGTCGTGGCGATCGCGGTCATCACATTTTTCGTCTGGTATTTGGCGGTTAGCCCCGGCGAATTCGGCACGGCGCTGGAAAAGCTGATTGCGGTGCTTGTGATCGCATGTCCGTGCGCGCTCGGTTTGGCAACACCGACATCGATCATGGCCGGATCGGGCCGTGCGGCTGAATTCGGAATTTTATTCAAAGGCGGCGAACATTTGGAGACGGCTCACCGCTTGGAGACGATCGTGCTTGACAAGACGGGGACGGTCACAAATGGAAAGCCTCAGCTCACAGATGTGCGCCCTGAACCATGGATCGATGAAACATCGTTTCTCAAGCTTATCGGTGCTGCGGAAAAAAGCTCTGAACATCCGCTTGCAGAAGCCATTGTCGAAGGCGTTAAAAAGAGAGAGATAGAACCGGCCTCAGCAGACAGCTTTGAAGCGATACCCGGCTATGGTATCGAAGCCGCAATCAGTGAAAAACGGATTTTGATCGGCACAAGACGGCTGATGGAAAGCCGTAATATTGACATTCAAGAGGCGCACAGCAAAATGGAAGAGCTCGAAACACAAGGAAAGACGGCGATGCTTGCCGCCATCGACGGTCGGTTTGCCGGGATGATCGCCGTCGCCGATACGATAAAAGACACGTCGAAAAGAGCGGTGAAAAGGCTGCATGATATGGGGCTTGAAGTCGTCATGATCACCGGGGACAACCGGCGGACGGCAGAAGCGATTGCTGCTGAAGCCGGCATTCAGCACGTCATCGCAGAAGTTCTGCCTGAAGGAAAAGCAGATGAAGTGAAGAAAATCCAGGCAAAAGGCAAAAAAGTTGCGATGGTCGGCGACGGCATCAATGATGCGCCGGCACTGGCGGCAGCCGATACCGGAATGGCGATCGGAACGGGGACTGACGTCGCCATGGAAGCCGCCGACATCACCTTGATCCGCGGCGATTTAAACAGCATCGCTGATGCGATCCTCATGAGCAGGCTGACGATCAAAAATATTAAACAAAACCTTTTTTGGGCGTTTGCCTACAACAGCATCGGCATTCCGTTCGCGGCTGTCGGGCTTTTGGTCCCGTGGATCGCAGGTGCCGCGATGGCGTTCAGTTCGGTCTCTGTCGTTCTGAATGCACTCAGGCTGCAAAAGGTGAAGCTTGATTGGAGGAATCCGTCTTGAAGGATAAAACAGTGCTCGTTTGGACGGTTTCGGCGGTTGTTTATGTAGGAATTGTCATGCTCGTATACAGTATATTGGCCGCTCAGGAACCGATACCCGATGAAAAGCCTCATGACGGTCATGTTTTAGAAGAGCATAGCAGATGATTTGCTAAAAAGCCGGATGTTAAAGAACATCCGGCTTTTTGTATTAGTATCTGTTATTGCTCATACACATCAAAATCTTTTCCTGAACGATTTCTTTCATGGCTTCTTTGGCGGGGGCCATATATTTTCTTGGGTCGCTTGCTTCGGTGTGTTCATGCAGATAACGGCGCAGTTTATCTGAAAAAGGAATTTTTAATTCAGTCGCGATATTTACTTTTGCACAGCCGAGCTTGATGCACTTTCTTACATCTTCTTGCGGAATTCCCGAGGCGCCGTGCAGGACGAGCGGAACTGAAACACGTTTTTGAATCGCGGCCAGCCGGTCAAAATCGATATTGGGCTCTTTTGAGTAAAGCCCGTGGGCTGTACCGATTGCCACCGCCAGCGAATCGATTCCGGTTTTCTCGACGAACTCTTTTGCTGCATCCGGATCGGTGTAATAAGCGTCGGCTTCATCCACGATTAAATCATCTTCCTGTCCGCCGAGCCTTCCGAGCTCGGCTTCTACAGTGGCATCTTTTTGCCGGGCATATTGTACGACGCTCGCTACAATTGCGGTATTTTCGGCAAATGGACGGTGCGAAGCATCAATCATCACAGATTTTGTCCCTAATGATAAAGACTCGCGAATATCATCAATCTCTTCATGATGATCGAGATGGAGGGCGACCGGGATTGAGCAGCGCGCTGCGGCCGTTTCTGCAATCGCTTGAATATAGTCGCGGCCTGCATAGCTAAAGGTTCCGGGAGTAGCCGCAAGAATCACGGGGGACCTTAAGGCTTCAGCCGCTTCTGTCACGGCTTGCACGGTTTCAAGGTTGTGTATGTTAAAGGCCGGCACCGCATAGCCGTTTGTTTGTGCGTCCAACAGCATTTTCTTCGTATTTGTCAGCATATCGATTCCTTCTTTCTGATCAAAATTAGGATATATATATCGAAAAGGTGTTCAGAATGTCGTCAGGACTCGAGGCTTCAAGCAGCTGCTGCCTCGCATCTTCGTGAACAAGCATGCGAGACATCGATGATAATAGATTAAGATGTGTGCTGCCTGCCTCGGCATCTGGTATTAATAAAGCAATAATAAATGTGACAGGGTTTTGATCAAGCGCGTTCCATTCGATTCCCGTCTGGTTTTGAATGATGATGACAGATGCTTCTGTGATGTCCTTCAGTTTTGCATGGGGAATGGCAAAGCCTTCAATGAAGCCGGTCGTACTTTCAGCCTCTCTTTGTGCCAATCCGTGAATGACCGCTTGTTTTGTTTTGGCGGCTCCCGATTCATATGCGATCTGAGCCACCCGGTCAAACGTTTCCGCTTGGGAAGATAACGTTTCTTGAAGATAGATGTGCTCTTTTTTGATTAAAGCTGCTGTGCCCATATTTGATCAGCCTTTCTGTTTTTCATATGTCCGTTTTTGGTAAAAGCCGTATAAGAAGGCGCCGATAAGCGATCCGATGATAATCGACAACACCCACTGAAAGGCTCCTGTGACAACGGGAAGTACAAGGAATCCGCCGTGCGGAGCAGGTACTTGAACTGCGAATGAGTATGTTAATATCGCCGATACCGAAGAGCCGATCATCAAAATCGGAATGACAGGGATCGGTTTTTTTGCGGCGAACGGGATAGCACCTTCGGTAATATGAGTGGCGCCGAGAATAAAATTGACAAGCCCTGCATTTCGGTCCTGCTGGCTGAAATATTTGCGGAAAAGCAAAGTGGCAAACGCAATGACGAGCGGCGGTGTGATGCACGCGGCGGAAACGCCTGCCATGAAATATTGGTTCCCTTCAGCGAGAAGAGCAGTGCCGGTGACATAAGCGGCTTTATTGACCGGTCCGCCCATGTCAAATGCGCTCATACAGCCGATAATCAAGCCGAGAATGACGGGGTTCGCCCCTTGAAAATCGGCTAAAAAGTCCTTCATCCCTTCATTGATGGCCGTCATCGGCTCGACGAGGAAAAACATGACCGCACCGATCAGAAAAATGCCGATAACCGGATATAGAAAAATTGCTTTTAGCCCTTCAAGGGACTGAGGCATTTTTTTAAGTGCATACGAGAGACCGTAAATGATCAGTCCCGCCAAAAAACCGGATACGATGCCGCCCAGAAAACCCGCTCCACCCGTGCTGGCGATCATGCCGCCGATAAAACCGACAATCAGGCCGGGGCGTTTGGCCATTGAATCGGCGATATAGGCGGATAAAATCGGAACCATCAGCTGGAAGCCGAAGGCACCAGTTTTATTCAGCAATTCGGCAAAAGCGTTGTAGCTTGGATGTTCAGGATCTGCTGAATGGATACCGAATAAAAAGGATAGTGCTATCAAAACCCCTCCGCCGACGACAAATGGGAGCATGTGGGAAACCCCGTTCATCAAATGTTTATATATTTTACGGCCGATGGAAGCGGCTTCGCCTGTTTGGGGTTCATCATCTGTTTTTGCCGTTGTTTGTCCGCGGTAAATCGGCGCTTCGCCGTTCATCAGCGCCTGAATTAAAGATTCCGCATCTCGGATGCCCCGCGCAACCGGGACGTCAAGGACGCGTTTGCCTGCAAAACGCTCGGCGCCTACATCCTTGTCAGCTGCGACAATGACTCCGTCGGCTTGTTTAATGTCTTCTGGTGATAGTTCGTTTTGAACGCCGATTTGTCCGTGTGTTTCGACTTTGATTTCTACACCCAGTTTGGCGGCGGCCTGTTTTAAGGCCTCTTCAGCCATAAATGTATGGGCAATTCCTGTTGGACAGCCGGTTGCCGCGATGATTTTGAACTTTTTCATAAGAAAACCCCCTTTATAAATGAGTGATTTGAATTTGTGAAGCGGTTTGATCGAGTTTGGACACATCTCCGAGTCCTTTCGAGAAAGCCGTCAAGGATCCGGCGGCAGAGGCGTGTCTGAGTGCTTCAGGAACAGAACAGCCGAGCTCCTGTTTTCCGACGAACACGGCAAGCATGGCATCGCCGGCACACGCTGTATTGACAACTTTGCCTTTCGCGGCGGTCGCTTTTAAGGTTCTTTGGCGGTCCAAATAAAGGGCACCGTCTTTGCCGCGGGAGATGAGAACCCTTTCAGCGCCGCGGTCGAGAAGCTCCTTTCCGTAATGGATGATGTCTTCTTCAGACAGCGCTTTCTTCCGGCTGAAAAAAGCGGCAAGCTCCTGTTCATTCGGTTTAATCAGGTAAGGATAGTATGAAAGACAATCTAATAGGACAGGAGAACTGATATCCAAGATCAATTTCAGTTTGTTTTCGGCGGCAATCTCGGAAAGCGAAAGGTAGATGTCATCGGGGACTCCTCTCGGAAGACTGCCTGAAACAAATAAAAAGCGGCCGGACGGAATTTGACGGATTTTGTTGAGCAGCTCCTGTGTTCGACCAACAGATATAAGCGGACCTTTGTTTACGATTTTGAATTCCCTGGTGGCATTAATAAAAATATTAATCCGTGAGATGCCTTCGACTTCGACAAAGTCTGTGACGATTTTTTCATTGAGCAGTTCATTTTCAATAAAACGCCCGGTAAATCCGCCTGTAAATCCAAGCGCGGTATTGTTAAGGCCGAGGCGCTTGAGCATAAAAGAAATATTGACACCCTTTCCGTTTGCCTGATAATCTTCATCTTTAGTGCGGTTGACGACATCGGGAAGCAGCTCGTCGGTTTCAACGAATAAGTCGACCGCGGTGTTCATCGTGCATGTATAAATCATGCTGTATCCCCCCTTTATCTGTGGCTTCACAGACATTATGTCACAGATAAAAGGGGGGATGTTTACAGGTTGTGTAAAGGTTTTCAGCTATGAGCGGTGCGGATGACGTATGAGTCAAGCATGATGCGGGAGAGGACTTGCAGAGGGAGGCGAGAGCGGACTTCATAATCGGGAAAAAATGATTGTTCACCTTTAAACCCGACCAGTACGATCTCTGATAATTTCGCAAGACGCGAATCGATCCTTGTTGTTAATGTAATGGTGGAAATGGCTTGCAATTTGAAATTTTGAGCGGCTTCAACAAGCTCTTCTGTCTCGCCGTTCAGGGAAACAAAAAGGCCGAGGTCTTTTTTGGCCAGTGTTTTTGACTTGCCTCTAATAATATTCGGGTCGCTGTGCATCTCGCAGTTTTTGCCGAGCAGCTGAAGCTTGATCGTCATCTCGGTCCCAATCATTTCCGACAATCCTCTTGCGAAAATGTAAACTTTTTCGGCATTGCTGATTTTTTGAATAGCATCTTCGATCAACCCGATATCAAGCATTTTAATCGTATCCAGAACTTCTCTTTCATTCTTTAGCACGGCCTGTTTAATTTGGCTGTCGATATCATCCATCAGCGGAGCGTGTCCGAGGTGGTGTTTTTCTTTTAATGCGTACTTAAAAGAAGTGTAGCCGTCATAACCGAGCTTTTTCATTAACCTGACAATCGTGGCTGTTGAAACATTTGCATCCTCGCTTAATTTTACAATTGATAAAGTGGCGATGACATCTAAGTGCTGATAAATGTACTCGAGCAAATGCCGTTCTGAATCGCTGAGCGACTGATATGTGTCAGAAGTCATTTGAAACACGCTGTCTTTCATATTAAAACCCCCTTTTATAGTCATATTGTATCAGTTTGGCAAGGGGGGAGGAGAAAAAATAAACGTTTCCGACATAACAATATCCGGCCCGAGAGCCGGATATTTCAAGTTAAGAAGCGATTTTTCTGCATGCTTCCGCACATGCAAAGCAGCTTTCAGCGCAAAGCTGGCAGTGGTCATGCTTGTGCAGGCTGCATTCATTGCCGCAAGCTTCACAAACCTTTGCGCATAGCTGGCAAATGTCTTCGGCATACGGGCTGTTGCGCGTCATTGCTTGAAGTGCGAATCCGCACATCTCTGCGCATTCCCGGTCAAGCCGGATGCATTCGGCCATCATCCCCGCGTCTTCTTCCATCAGACATTTGTCAAAGCAGTGATTGCAGGCTTCAAGACATTCCCGGCAGGCTTTGATGCATTCCTCATATACAGATTCCACGACATACACTCCTTTTTTCTGCGTTTTCCCTTTGTTGTACCCTGCTTTAAAAGCGGGAAAACATACGAAAAACTGCTGTACATCGTGTACAGCAGTTCGTCGGTTATTCGCCGAGACCTTGATGGATCCGGTCAAGGTTTTCTTTCATCATATTATAATAGGAATCACCCGCTTCACCGGGCTTTCCGATCGAATCGGTGAAGACTTTTGCTTTAATCGGCACGCCCGTTTCCGCTGACAGGCTTTCCATGCTTCGCGGGTCAACGCTTGTCTCCACGAATAAGGCCGGGACGTCCTTTTTCTTCACCGTGTCGACGATTTTTTTCATCTGACCGGGAGTCCCTTCATTTTCGGTATTGATTTCCCAAATATACTGCGCGTCGACGCCGTAGGCTGAAGCGAAATATTTAAAAGCTCCTTCGCTCGTCACAAGGACGCGGCGCTCTTTCGGTATATCTTTAAAGCGGTTCACCGCTTCATTATGAAGCTTTTGCAGCTTGCCGATATAGGCTTCCGCGTTTTTCTCGTAATCTTCTTTATGGTCGGGATCGTTTTTGATCAGCGCATCTCTTGCGTTTTTGGCATATTGAATCCCGTTTTCTATATCGAGCCATGCATGGGGATCTTCTTCCGTTTCTTTACCTTTAGCTGTGAGATGCTTTGGCTTGACCCCTTTGCTCAGCTTGTAGACAGGGGCGTCATCGCCGTCTTTTTCAGCTGTTTCCAGCAGCTTGTTAAACCAGCCGTTTCCTGTCTCCAAATTGAGGCCGTTGTAAAAGACGATATCGGCGTCCGTCGTTTTTTGCACGTCTTTAGGCAGCGGATCGTATTCGTGCGGGTCTGTTCCGACAGGTACAATGCTGTATAAATCGATGTGATCTCCTCCGACTTGTTTGACGATGTCATAGAGAATGGAGTAGGTGGTGACGACCTTTAGCTTTCCGTTTTCTTCACTGCTGCTTTTCGAGGAGCAGCCGGCGGCAAGAATAAGAATCAATGCCGCCGCAATAGCTAATGTTTGCTTCCATTTCATGTTTTGTTTTCCCCCTTTATATTGCGGTTATGATTGAAGTGCTGCCCGTTTTCTTCTTGATTTCAAAGCTCTCCAAAGCACGCCTTGTTTCGGTGAAAATGTAAAGGAAAGTCCGAACAAAATCGTAGCCACGAGCACGATCGCCGCTCCTGAGGAGAGGTTGTACGTATAGCTTAATCCAAGGCCGACGACCGCTGACAAAGCGCCGAGGAAAGCGGACAAATAGATCATCACCCACAGCCGGTCCGTTAATAAATAAGCGGTTGCGGCAGGCGTGATCAGCATCGCGACGACGAGGATAATGCCGACGGTCTGAAGCGATGCGACCGTGACCATCGTTAAAAGCGTCATTAAAAAGTAGTGAATCAGCCGGTTCGGCAAGCCGTAGACGGCCGCCATCGTCGGGTCGAAAGAGGTGATGAGCAGCTCTTTGTAAAACAAAAAGACGGCGGTAAGAATAATGACTCCGATGACGAGCGTGATCCACATGTCGGATGAACGAACGGCCAGCACATTTCCGAATAAGATGTGGTACAGATCGCTTGAGCTTTTGACAAGCGTAATCAAAATGATCCCGACGGCGAAAAAGGCCGTGAAGACGATACCGATGGCCGAATCGTTTTTAATCCGGCTGTTTTGGCTGACATAGCCGATTCCGAGAGCCGTCAGGATGCCCGTAAAGACGGCCCCGAAGAAAAAATTGACGCCGAGCATATAAGAGATGGCGACGCCGGGAAGGACCGCGTGTGAAATCGCATCTCCCATCAGCGCCATTCCCCTGAGAATGATAAAGCAGCCGATGACGCCGCAAATGATGCCCACCATAATCGATGTGAACAGCGATTTTTGCAGAAATGAATATTCCATCAAACCATGGATAAATTCCATCAGATCGCACCTCTTTTCGATTGCAGGAACGGAAGCTGAGATTCATAGGCTTTCATCATCACGTCGGGATTGAGGATGTCTGAGACAGGGCCTTTTTGAATCAGCTCTTTGTTCAGCAAAATTAATTCATTGAAGTAGCTGTCCGCTTTGCTCAAATCGTGATGGACGACAAGAACGGTCTCTCCTTGATCACGAAGTTCCTTTAAGATGCTGACGATCATTTCTTCGCTAGTCACATCAATTCCGACGAACGGTTCGTCAAGACAGAACAGCTCTGCTTTTTGGGCGAGCGCCCGGGCGAGAAAAACGCGCTGCTGCTGCCCGCCTGACAGTTCACCGATCTGGCGCTTGGCGTATGCTTCCATCCCGACTTTTTCTAGACAGTGATATGCCCAGTCTTTATCGCGTTTTTTCGGACGTCTGAAAAGGCCGAGTTCAGGATACGTACCGAGGATGACGGTGTCGAGGACATTGATCGGGAACGTCCAATCCATATCATTCCGCTGCGGAACATAGGCAATTTGCTTGCGTACATCTTTGAGCGGTTTTCCGAGCAGACGGACGTCGCCTTTATCCTTTGGAATCAATTGGAGCATGGCTTTTAACAGTGTTGATTTTCCTGCGCCGTTCGGTCCGATAACGCCCGCCATCATTCCTTGATCGAGCGAGAAATTGATATTACGGAGCGCTTCTGCGCCGTGATAAGAAACATATAAATCTTTTACAGTAATCGCGGGCTTCATAGGTTCATTGACCCCTTTCTATGTCTATATGAAAGTTAACCTGAATACAATATTTTTGTTACAGTAATATTTTATTGCCTTATGACATTTTTTTTACCTAATGCAACTTTTGATTGAATTCTAATATATCATTCCTAAGTTGTAAAGCGCTAAAATTGCTGAAAAACGGTAGAAGCCATGCAGATCAAGCTGCATGGCTTAAAAAAAATTTCTTCTGTGCCGGTTTATCGTTCAAATTGAAACGTATCGATTGCGACTTTTCCATTGAAGACAAAGTAGATGCGATGGGTACCTGCCGATTTTCGGACGGAAGCTTTTATCGTTTTCCAATTTTGCAATCCGGATGTGTCAGGAACTTTTAACGAGCCGATTTGCTTTCCTTTTTGAGGATGATCGAGGAAGATGCCGATTTCGCCGCCGCCTCTGCTTGCAACCTTTGCTTTTATCCTTTTTTCGCCTTTGAAGCGGACATCATGGAAGGCGATCCACGCGTTTGCTGTACTGCTTTTTACCGCATCGCCGCCGTATCTGGATTCTTCGGTGATGAGCACGCCTTTGTAGTCGTCGTAGTTTTCAGCTTTTGTCTGCCGCCGCAAGTTCCGTTCTCGAATCGTTTCACCTTGGACGAAAATCCGCTTTGTCTTGCGGATGTCCGCCGTCGAGCTCCCGACCGATATTTTGTATGCGCCTCTTTCAACGGCAAACGTTTCGCTCGTTACATCCCAGAAGGCAAGGTCTGTCTGTTTCAGCTTGAATGTCACGGTTTTCGTTTCTTTCGGTGCCAGTTCAACCCGATGAAAGTTTTTTAAGTCCAGATTGGGCTGGTTAACCCGCGTTTTAAACAGGGGAGAAGTATAGAGCTGAACGACCTCATCTCCTTTTCTTCCGCCTGTGTTGGTGACGTTGACGCGGATCGTGACGGAGCCGTCTTTTTTGATGCTGTCAGAGGAAACGCTTAAACCGCTGTAGCGGAACGCTGTATAGGATAACCCGTGGCCGAACGGATACAGCGGCTTGCCTTCGAAATATTTATAGGTTCTTTTCCCTTTGATGATATCGTAATTCATCATATCCGGCAGTTCTTTGACTGACGTGTGCCAAGTTTGCGTCAGCCGTCCGCCGGGATTTTCATCTCCAAAAAGAATGCCCGCCAATGCGCTTCCCGCCTCCTGGCCTCCGTGAGCGGAGTATATGATCGCAGGAATGTGCGCTTTAGCCCAGGTGAGAGCGAACGGATAGCTTTGAGAGCGGCCCCTCATAATACCGGTCAGCCTGCCCCCATTGCTCGACTTTCTCCGTCAAATCTTCGAGCACGCCCATGGCGGCGAATGAGGCATTGTCGACATTGTCAAGGAAAACGGCGTCAGGCATGGCATTGCCGGCTGCTCCGACAGACAATTGCTTTTTCACTTCATTAAAAGAAATGTACTCTGTTACAACTTTGTACCGGTCCTGAGACCGATTGTACTGTTCGACAAGTTCATGATAAAGCTCCTGCTGCTTACCGGTGAAGTAATCCCAGACTTTGATTTTTTCCGTATGCTTTGCGCCAGCATCGGTGCCGCTTTTGCAGCCTGCGGAAAAAACGAGAAGAAAGGCGAGACAGAGGACCATCAGACACGATTTTTTCAAAAACGTTCACTCCTTATGAAAAAAAGCTTGTTAGTTTAATAGCTAAACTAAGTATATTTTGGCATCGCTTCTAATATGCCAGCAGAGTTTCACAGGCGCGAAAGCAGGGTAAACGCGGAAACAGTCCGGTGCGTATGATAACAAAGATCGATTGACACATTTTTCGGATGAAGCATATAATAAGGGTAAATAATATATGCGTATATGCTCATATATAAAATAAAGCCCGGCGCTGAAAAAGAAAGGTGAGAGAGATGGAAAAGGTGAAGCAGGAATACATGTTAAACGGTCTCGACTGCGGCAATTGCGCACAAAAAATTGAGCATGAGATAGCCGGTATGAAAGGGATTGAAGCGTGTTCAGTCAATTTCGCAACAAGCACGCTGACTGTCAAAGTCGACCAAAACAGCGGTGAAGACATTCCTTCAAAAATAAAGAAAAAAGTAACCGAGATCGAACCGCACGTCAACGTCATGTTGAAGGAAGGGACAAAACAGGCTCCATCCGAAGGTGATGGCCGGTTTAAAAAAACGGTTGCAAGACTGGCTGCAGGCACCGTTCTCGGCGCGGCGGGCTTTCTGCTTCCCGGCGGTACCGCAGCTGAGTGGATTCTCTTTTTCCTTGCTTACCTCATCATCGGCGGTGATGTCGTATTAAGGGCCGTCAAAAACATCTTTCGCGGCCGGGTTTTTGATGAGCACTTTTTAATGACGATCGCCACTCTGGGTGCATTTATCATTCAGCAGTATCCCGAGGGTGTGGCGGTTATGCTGTTCTATCAAGTAGGCGAGCTGTTCCAGGGAGCCGCGGTCAGCCGCTCCAGGAAATCGATCAGCGATTTGATGGACATCCGCCCCGATTATGCCAATCTTCAAACGGAAGGCGGTACGGTCAAAGTATCTCCTGATGAGGTTAAAGCGGGCGATGTCATCATTGTCAAGCCAGGAGAGAAAGTCCCGCTTGACGGCAAAGTACGAGCGGGCAAATCGCTTGTCGATACGTCCGCATTAACCGGGGAATCCGTTCCGCGAGAAGCCGCGCCGGGCGAAGAGGTGCTGAGCGGATTTGTCAACAAAAACGGCGTGCTTGAAGTGAAAGTGGACAAAGAATACAGTGAATCAACCGTTTCAAAGATTCTTGACCTCGTCCAGAATGCCAGCAGCAGAAAAGCGAAAACAGAGAACTTTATCACCAAATTCGCCAAGTACTACACGCCTTTTGTTGTCATAGTCGCGCTTCTTCTCGCTTTTGTCCCGCCGCTGATCATTTCCGGAGCCGCGCTGTCGGATTGGGTGTACCGGGCCCTCGTCTTTTTGGTCATTTCTTGTCCGTGCGCCCTCGTCGTTTCCATTCCGCTCGGCTTTTTCGGCGGCATCGGAGCGGCGTCAAAAGCGGGTATACTTGTAAAAGGCGGCAATTATTTAGAAGCGCTCAATGATGTCAAATACGCCGTTTTTGACAAAACAGGCACTTTAACAAAAGGCAAATTTGCCGTTGTTAAGCTGTCGCCGGCAGGCCGTGTCAAAGAAGATGAACTGCTTGAATATGCGGCGCTTGCCGAACATTTCTCAGGCCATCCGATCGCCGAGTCGATCCGGGAAGCATACGGGAAGGAAGTCCAAGCGGATCGCATCAAGGATTACAGCGAGACGGCCGGCTTCGGCGTCAGAGCGGTTGTAGATGGAGCCGTCATGTTGGCCGGCAATGCCAAGCTCATGAAGAAATTCGGCATACAGTATCAAGAGGAAAGCGAAATCGGTACCGTTGTTTATGTAGCCGCCGGCGATACGTTTATCGGCTCGATTGTTATCGCAGACGAAATCAAAGAGGATGCCAAGCGTGCGATCTCTGCTTTGAAAAAAGCGGGGATTAAAAAAACGGTGATGCTGACGGGCGACGCGAAAGAAACCGGCGAGGCGGTCGGCGCGGAACTGTCCATTGATGAAGTGCATGCGGAGCTTCTTCCACAGCACAAGGTGGACCGCATTGAAGCATTTGACAAGCAAAAGCTTCCAAAAGAAAAGCTGCTTTTCGCAGGAGACGGCATCAACGATACGCCGGTCTTGGCGAGAGCGGATATCGGTGTTGCCATGGGAGGCCTCGGCTCTGATGCGGCAGTCGAAGCGGCTGATATTGTGATCATGACAGACCAGCCTTCAAAAATTGCGGAAGCCATCAGCATTGCCAAGCGGACGAGGGCGATAGTCTGGCAGAATATTATCTTTGCACTCGGCGTTAAAAGTGTTTTTCTCATCTTGGGTGCTTTTGGCATCGCGACGATGTGGGAAGCCGTCTTTTCAGACGTCGGTGTTACCCTTTTAGCGGTTTTAAATGCGATGAGGGTTTTAAAAGTGAAAGAAATGTAACTTTTTTACCACTTAATCAACTGGAAATTCCTTTTTTAGCATCTTCACGAATGCGGCTTGTCTTGTTAAAATGAAAGAGGTTATCAAACTGGCATACTAAAAAATAAAAATAATGAGGTGTCTAAGTGAAGAAGAAACAGCAGTCACCGATGAAATTTGCAGTGATTATGACAGTCGTGGTCGTTTTTCTGATCGGCGCACTTGTCGTACTCAACAATCAAACCCAAAATGCTTCGCAAACCTTTGATGACAAGCCTTCAACTGAAGGACAGCCGCTTCTTGGCAACAAAGATGCGACTGTAACGATCACAGAATTCGGGGATTACAAATGTCCAAGCTGCAAACAGTGGACTGAGACCGTCTTTCCGGATTTGAAAAAGGATTACATCGATAAAGATCAAGTTAATTTTTCATATATTAACTTCGTCAATGAACAGCACGGCAGAGGCTCTGAATTGAGCGCCCTCGCTTCCGAGCAAGTATGGAAGGAAGATCCGGCTTCATTCTGGAAATTCCATGAAGCACTGTACAAAGCGCAGCCTGACAATGACACGATGGAAAACGAGTGGGCGACACCGGCAAAATTGGCGGACATCACGGAAACGAATACGAAAATCAAACGCGATAAGCTCGTCAGCAGCTTAAATGACAAAACGTTCTCTGAGCAATTAAAAACGGACAATTCGCTCATCAGCAAATACAGTGTAGACTCGACGCCGACGATCTTTGTCAACGGCGTAAAAATCGATAAACCGTTTGATTATGACAAAATCAAAGAAACGATCGACAAAGAGCTGAAAGGCCAGTCTGATGAAAAATAAACTGCTCTTTCTGTACGGTGCCTGGATCGTCTCATTAACAGCGACGATAGGCAGCCTGTACTTCAGCGAAATCCGTAAATTCATTCCTTGCGAACTGTGCTGGTATCAGCGGATTATGATGTATCCGCTCGTGCTGATCCTTGGAATTGCAACATTCCAGGGCGATGCCCGGGTGAAAAAATACGTGCTGCCGATGGCGGTGATCGGCGCAGGCATTTCCCTGATGCATTACATGGAACAAAAAATTCCCGGATTCAACGGCATTAAACCGTGTGTCACAGGCGTGCCTTGCTCAGGGCAGTATATCAATTGGTTCGGTTTCATCACGATTCCGTTTCTCGCCCTTATCGCATTTATTTTGATTATCATTTTTATGTGCTTTCTCAAGGGGAAAGACGAGTAAAAGAGCATTGTCTGACAATGCTCTTTTTTTTACATGTTCAACAAAATGAATGCTATAATATTTGGAAATTATCAAATGGATAAGGAGGATGAGGATGGAATTTAAGATTCGTAAAATGAAAAAGAAAGACATCCGTCAAGTGCAGCAGATTGCCAAAACAAGCTGGAATCATACGTATGAAGGGATCATCCCTTTCGATATTCAAGAGAAATTCTTGCAGAAAGCGTACAATGATGAGAGAATGCAGCAGCGTTTGGAACACTCGTTAATGCTCGTTTCAGAAGCGGACGGAAAAATTGTCGGCTTTGCTAACTACTCCTTTGTCAGAGAAGGAGGAGAGGCTTATCTCGCTGCCATTTATTTAGCCCCGGAATACCAAGGAAAAGGCATCGGAACCGCATTATTGGAAGAGGGGATAAAACATTTGGATGGAGTAAAAAAGATCTTTGTAGAGGTTGAAACAGAAAACCGCACCGGAAAAAACTTTTACAAGGCGAAGGGTTTTGAGGATGTCTCCGAATATGATGAAGACTTTGAAGGGCATATCCTCAAAACGGTCCGAATGGCCTTGCGCGTATAATGCCCGCTTTCACTTCGTGAATTGGACATAGTAGTATAACAAAACCGCCATAATGAAGGCGATGGCTATTGTAAACAATTTATGTTTTGTCTTTTTCAGCATGCCGGGCCGCTCCTTTCCAAATGTTTTTCTTTCTCAATCACGGCTTTGATGAACGCCTCTTTTCCCTTTGTGTAGGAGGTGCGGTCATATGGAAAGCGCCGCGCCAAGGTTTTTTTCAATGTTTCATATTCTTGCCGCTCGGCGGAGTGCTTTCTTAAATAATTTCGGAATCTCAGCTGGTTTTTCCATTCTTCGCTTTGAAAAACGTATATGTGCAGATGGTGTGTGCCCGCCCTCCACATTCCTTTTCGAAAAAAGCGCCTGGCCGGGAAGGCTTCGTGAAATACGTGCTCATAACCGAGCTGTTCAAGCGGTTCGATCCACGCTGAAGCTTCGCTGAGACTGTTGACGCCGGCCATCAGATCGAGCACCGGTTTTGCCGCAAGGCCGGGAACAGAGGTGCTGCCGATATGTTCGATAGCGAGAACTTTTTTTCCGAGGACATCCGTGAGCCGCTGTTTTTCAGCTTCAAATTCCTGGGTCCACCCGGCTTTCGCTTTTTCGATGATGATCTCCTGTTCCATGTTTCCACCCCTTTTAAAATGTCTTTTTATATTATAAGATATTTTGATTCAGAGAGGGTTGATTTAAAGGTTGGAGAAGTTATAAAATCAAAAAGATTGAAGTTTAGTATGGAGGACACCTTAGATGGCTTGGGAAGTGTTGAGCATCATCGGCACCGTCGCTTTTGCGATCAGCGGAGCGATCGTTGCAATGGAAGAAGAGTATGATATTTTAGGAGTTTATATATTGGGGATTGTGACGGCGTTCGGCGGAGGGGCGATCAGAAACCTGCTCATCGGAGTTCCGGTGTCCGCCTTGTGGGAGCAGGGGAGCCTGTTTCTAATCGCTCTTGTTTCGATCACGATCGTTTTTTTGTTTCCGAAGCTCCTGTTAAAGCACTGGAGCATCTGGGGGAGCTTTTCAGATGCGATCGGTCTTGCCGCATTTGCGATACAGGGAGCGCTTTATGCCGTTCACATGAACCATCCGGTCAGCGCGGTGATCGTTGCGGCTGTCTTAACAGGAAGCGGCGGCGGAATGATTCGGGACCTTTTGGCCGGAAGAAAGCCGCTCGTGCTGAAAACCGAGATCTACGCCGTTTGGGCCGCTTTGGGCGGATTCATTATCGGCATGGGCTGGGCGGAGAAGCCGCTCACGCTGTATATCCTGTTTGCTATGCTGGTCGCATGCCGCGTATGTTCGTACATGTTTAACTGGAAGCTGCCGAATCGTTCGCTGCGGTCCCACAGCTGAATAGAAAAAAAGCCGATTTTTCGTTGATTGAAAAATCGGCTTTTCATATTGATTTGACCAAAGGTAATATGATAAGATGAAGTGTATTTCAACACAAAATTTAAAACATTATAGTATTATCCAATTTTATTTTATCATGAATCTTTTTTGATGTCAAATCTTTTTAGGGAGTGGTCAGCGTGCAGGAAAACGGTCAGGAATGGCTGGAAGAGGAAAAACGAATCCGGCTTGTTTTAAAGGAATTGGATCAGAAGCTTCATTCTCTAAAGGGAAAGACCGGCGGATTGAAGGAGGATATCATTGATTTACGGAAACACTTCTGGAGCGATGTCACTGTAAACTTAGCCGATGAAAATGAAGCGGTTGAAACATTTTTTAGCATTAAACAGCAGGCTGAGTTTTTGGCTGAAAGGGAAAGGAGCCATAAGCAGTTTTACAATGAGTTGAAAAACTTGTTAAAAGTGAAAGAATCGCCTTATTTCGGCCGCGTAGATTTTTTGGAGGATGGCGAAGAAAACGCTGAATCCGTCTACATCGGACTCGCCTCTTTAATGGACGAAAAAGAAGAGCGGTTTTTGATTTATGATTGGAGAGCGCCGATTTCCAGTCTGTTTTACAACTACGGTCCCGGTGCGGCTCAATACGAAGTTCCGGACGAGACAGTCAAGGGAACGATTGAGCTGAAAAGGCAATTTCTCTTCAAAAACGGCCGGCTGAAAGCGATGTTTAATACGGATATGGCAATTGGAGATGAAGTCCTTCAGGAAGTCCTGGGGCAGCAGGCAGATATTCAGATGAAAAGCATCGTCGCCACGATTCAAAAAGAACAGAATCAGATTATTCGCAACGAAAGGAGCCGCTTTTTAATTGTTCGGGGAGCGGCTGGCAGCGGAAAAACGTCGGCAGCATTGCAGCGGGCTGCGTATTTGCTGTACCGCGGCCGCGGGCAGATCGAGTCGAGCCAGATGCTGCTATTCTCTCCAAACCTGCTTTTTAACAGCTATGTCGCCCATGTTCTGCCTGAGCTCGGAGAGGAAAACATCCAGCAGACGACATTCCAGGAATTTGTGGCGCGCCGCCTTGGAAGGCAGGTTTCGTGCGAGACTCCGTTCGATCAGCTCGAATACTGTTTAACCGCTTCAGACGATGAGGAGCAGCGCATCCGGATGAAATCGATCGAATTGAAATCCAGTCTGGCCTTCAAAGGCATTATCGATGATTACGTCAAATGTTTAGCAAAAGGGCACCTGGATCTGGTGTTTAAACATATCGCCTTTCGCGGAAAAAGGATCATTACAAGCGATCAGGTGCGGGAATTTTTCGCGGCCCTTGATCATGCAGATACGCTGTCCAACCGGATTGAACAAACGGGAAAATGGCTGTTACAGCTGCTGAACAAATACGAACGCCAAGAAAGAAAAAAAGACTGGGTCATCGAGGAAAGCGAGCTGCTGGATAAAGAGGAATATTTAAAGGCCTACAAACGTCTTCAGGAAGAACAGCGCTTTACGGAGAATACGTTTGACGATTATGAAAGGGAACAAAACCTCCTTGCCGCTATCATTGCCGAAAGGGAGTTCAAGCCGCTCAAGCAAGCGGTAAAAGCGTTCGGCTTTATTGATTTTAAAGGAACGTACCTTCAGCTTTTTTCCGGGCGCTATACTCCGCAAACCCGCCCTGATGACTGGCAAAGCATTTGCACATTCACCCAGAAAAGCTTTCGTTTTGAGAAGCTGCCGTATGAAGATGCCGTCCCTTTTTTATATATGAAAAACCAGCTGACAGGCGGGAGAAAAAACACGGCAATCCGCCATTTATTCATTGATGAAGCCCAGGATTACACGCCTTTTCAGTTTGCTTTTTTGAAGAGCCTGTTTCCCGCGTGCAGCATCACAATGCTGGGAGACTTAAACCAGGCGATTCTTGCCCATGCCTATCACGATAAGACGCTCCTGTCGGGAGGCGTGTTTGAAGGCGAAAAAACGGAGATCATCACCTTGAAGCGCAGCTACAGGTCGACGAAAGAAATTGTTGAATTGACAAAACGCATCATTGAGGGAGGCGAAGAGATCGAAGCCTTTAACAGGAACGGCAAAAAACCGACTTTGACAATATCGGACGACCTTCATGCACACCATAAAAAGATGGCTTCCCTTATGAGCGCTCTTCAAAAAGAAGGACTTGAGACGATTGCAGTCATCTGTAAAACAGTCCGGGAATGCAGGGATGCGTACCGGCATCTTCTGCAGCATACAGAGCTTAAACTGATCGATAAAGAAACGAGAACGTTTCAAAAAGGCGTGATCGTCATTCCCGTCTATTTGGCGAAAGGGATCGAATTTGATGCCGTCGTCATTTATGACGCTTCTGAAAAACAATACAAAAAAGAAAGAGAGCGGACTCTGTTTTATACGGCGTGCACGAGGGCGATGCATGAGCTCCATCTCTTTTCCCTTGGAAAGGAAACGCATTTTTTAAACGGTGTTTCAAATGATATGTACACGAAAAGAGAGTGACGCTGTCACTCTCTTCAGCGTGTCGACAAACCCTCGCATTCGTTGTCAGGCCTGCGCGTCGGTGCTCACGAAAATAGGAGAAGGGTCGGCGGCTAATCGCCCAGGCGTCCTGCCTGAACGCCGCCGTCATCACCTCCTGTGAAAGTCCGCTCCGATGCTCGACCTTCCTAGACTGCAAGGGTTTTCAATCACGCTGAAGGGATGACAAAATCCCAAAACTAAGAGCCGTTTTGGGATTTTGTCAACAATCTGAAGAGAGTGACGCTGTCACTCTCTTCTTCCATCATATATATCAGTTCTGACATCCAGCACATTGTTGTTGATGGACACATGGTATTTGTCCTGCCATTCGATATTGGCATGTTCTTCTTCGTATCCCCAATAGATGTTTTTTCGTTCACCGGTGGCAACCGTTGTCAATTCCCCTCTGACGGAAGGGGAGTTCGTTCCCCCGCCTTTATTCACGCTATACAAATTCAGGTTGTATGCTTGATTCGGCGAAGCAGAAGACTGAATCCAATTTCCTTTCGGCAGATGATTCATCGAGTAAAAATGCGTATACACGATATATCCGATCGTAATGCCTGACGCAAGCAAAACAGCCAAAATGGCAAACAAGACGCTTCGGCACGGGGACTTCTTCTGCTCTTCTATTTCTCCGTCAATATAAAGCTCCAATTTGTCTCATTCCTTGATGAAAATTGTTTTTTTATAGTTTAAGGAAAAAATCGCATTCTGTCTATTTTGAAGCAGGGTTAGCCAAGAGCGCCGCCATTTCATCCATCACAAACCCGATTTCCTCCTTTGTATTGTAAAAATGCGGGGCTATTCTGATGACGTTGTTTCGCGCTGAGACGATGATATGCTTTTCACGCAAGAGAGCTTCCAGACGGCCCGCCTCTTCGGCATACACCGAGATCAGGCTTGTTCTGTTATGTACGGTCTCGGGGCCTGCAATCTTCAGGCCTTTTTCCGCCCCGTATTGCAAAGAGAATGCCGCGAGCTGCCGCAGGTAGGGCTCGATCCTGTCGGGCTCTGCTTCAAGCAGCAGCTTCAGTGCCGCGTCTGCCGCGTAAATGCTGATAAATGACGGTGTCCCCGACTCGAAGCGTGTCGCACCTTCCGCAAAGCATGAATCTAAGGCAAATGGTTTGTTCCTGCCGAACCAGCCGGCCGTCTTCGGCACAAATTGTCCGCAAAGTTCGCGTTTCATATACAAAAAAGCCGTTCCGGGAATGCCGAGCATGTACTTGCGCGTTCCCGCCGCAAGGATGTCGATATCCATGTCTTTGACATGAATCGGAATGTGTCCGGCGGTTTGATAGGCGTCGACAAATAAAAGCGACCCTTTTTGATGAACAATCTCGGCAATCTGTTTTACATCTTGTTTAAACCCGTTCCGATAGCCGGCATGGGGTACACAAGTCAAGAGCGTCTGATCGGTAACGTCTTTTTCGTATTGTTCCAAGTCAATCATCCCGTCTTCGCTTTGAATGATGATGAGGTGATCTTTGAAGCGGTCTTGCGCAAGCCAAATTTGGCCGACGGCAGGAAAATCGATATCCGTGAAGGCGATCTGCCTTCGGTGTGGTGGCTGCGGCAATGAAGCAGCGACAGCCGCCACTGCGTCAGATACTGACGGCAAAATGGCTATCTCTTCTTTTTCGGCGCCGATCAGCCGGGCAAATTTTTCCTTGGCTTCATCCATCTTGTCGAGATGCGCTTTCCAGTCTGCACCGGCTGTTAAAAGGCCGTTCTGATACTCATCAACCGCTTTGGCAACAGGCAGAGCCAACGCGCTGCCGGAGCATGCGGCAAGGTGAACATGACCAGACAATATCGGAAATAACGAACGGTAAGTGTGGAATGGATGCTTCATGATATCCCTCCTCATTAAAGCTTCGAGCGGGCCTGAAAAAATCCTCTTTTTCACAGTTGAAATTAAGCGGGCAGAAGCCTCTTTAAGCGAAAGAACAACCGCTGCAGCTGTTTGAAAACTGTCACATTTTCGGGAAGCTTTCTTCCGTCAGCATCAAAAGCTCCCATGCTCTGGTGAATCATTGTTCAGTGCGATTGCTTTCTTTCATCGTCTGATTTATGATTCAATTAAAGCAATTCAAACAGATGAAAAGGAGCCGAGAGGATGAAACATTACGGTGCAATAGAAGCAGGAGGCACAAAGTTTGTTTGTGCAGTTGGAACAGAAAAAGGAGAAATCATTGACAGGCTGACGATCCCGACGGAGACTCCTGAAGAGACTATTGGAAAACTGACTGATTTCTTCAGCAAGTATCAGCTCACATCAATGGGAGTGGGCTCTTTTGGACCTATATCCGTTGCAAAAGATAAAGAGGATTACGGATACATAACCAATACGCCGAAATTAGCCTGGAAGGGGTACCCGTTTATTCCCGAGTTGAAAAAAAGGCTCGGCATACCGGTTTCGTTTACGACTGATGTAAACGCTGCCGCGCTTGGCGAACTGACAAAAGGAGCGGCGCAAGGCTTGGAAAGCTGCTTGTATATTACAGTCGGTACAGGAATCGGAGCAGGAGCGATTGTCGGCGGCCGGCTCGTGCAGAGCACGCTCCATCCTGAAATGGGTCACCTTCTCATTAGACGGCATCCGCACGATACGTTTGAAGGAATCTGTCCGTATCACAAGGACTGCCTTGAAGGAATGGCATCGGGTCCGGCGCTTGAAAAGCGCTGGGGGAAAAAGGGCAATGATTTGGCTGAAAACGAGGAAGTTTGGGAGATTGAAGCCGACTACTTAGCGCAGGCTCTCATGCAATATATCTTGATCCTGTGCCCTGAAAAAATCATCATGGGCGGCGGTGTCATGAAGCAGCAGCAGCTGTTCCCGCTGATTCGCAAAAAGCTTGCCGAATATATGAACGGATATGTTGACCTGCCTGATCTTGAAGGATACATCGTGCCGCCGGGTCTCGGCGACGATCAGGGAATCACCGGTGCGCTCGCTTTGGCTTATGAAGCCGGTTGAGCAAGTTGTTTTGTAAAATCCACCCAGTGTGAGATAATAACAGCGGTGCGTTTAAAAGCATGAAAAAAAGAAAGGTGGTCGTTCAAAATGGTAAGCAGTTTAAAGGATACTGTGACATTACATAACGGTGTGAAAATGCCATGGTTCGGACTTGGAGTTTTCAAAGTGGAAGAAGGCAGCCAAGTTGTAGAATCTGTGAAAGCAGCCATTAAAAACGGATACCGGAGCATTGACACAGCCGCTATCTATCAAAACGAAGAAGGCGTCGGCAAAGGGATTAAAGAAGCAGGCGTTCCCCGCGAAGAGCTTTTCATCACGTCAAAGGTTTGGAACAGCGATCAGGGATATGAAAAAACATTGGCGGCTTTTGATGAAACCCTTCGAAAACTCGGCCTTGACTACCTTGATTTATATTTGATTCATTGGCCTGGAAAAGACAAATATAAAGATACGTGGCGCGCGCTTGAAAAGCTGTACAAAGACGGCAGAGTAAAAGCGATCGGCGTCAGCAACTTCAATGTGCACCATTTGGAAAGCTTATTGGAAGATGCGGAAATTAAACCGATGGTCAATCAGGTTGAGTTCCATCCGCGGCTGACTCAGGCTGAGCTCAGGGACTACTGCAAAAAGCAGGGCATTCAGGTGGAAGCATGGTCTCCGCTCATGCAGGGAAAACTCCTCGATGATCAAGTGCTGACTGACATCGCTAAAAAATACAACAAATCCGTCGCTCAAGTCATCCTGCGCTGGGATTTGCAAAATGAAGTCATTACCATTCCGAAGTCAATCAAAGAACACCGCATTATTGAAAATGCCGACATATTTGACTTTGAATTAACAGCGGAAGATATCGAAAAAATCAACGCTCTTAACAAAGATGAGCGCGTCGGTCCCGATCCTGACACAATGGTTCACGGATTCGAATAAGCATAAGAAAATCCCGGGTTCATAAAAACCCGGGATTTATTATTTTTCATGAATGGCCAAGCGGCCTTTCGCTTGTTTCCTTCTGCTGCCGTCGAGCCGTCCGCGGCGGTGCTGCTTAATAAAGAATGAGAGAATCAATCCGATTCCCGACAATGCGGCCGCGGTCATAAACGCCAGATTGACGCCGTGAATCATCGCTGTATCCGAAGACGGACCGGCAGGATCGGCCAGCGCACGCTGTGTCATGATGGTGATGAGAACAGCCGTCCCGATCGATCCGGACATCTGTCTCATCGTATTGTTCATGGCCGTTCCGTGAGGAATCAAATGGCGCGGGAGCTGGTTCAAGCCGGCTGTTGTAACAGGCATGAGCACCATCCCCATGCCGACCATCCGAATCGCATAGACGACAGACAAATACGCAAAAGGCGTCGTCTTTGTCAGATGGGTCAAGAGCAATGTGGTCACGAAGATCGCCGTCAAACCGGTGATGCTCAAGATCCGCGCGCCGATTTTGTCAAAAATTCTTCCGGTAATCGGAGACATCAGCCCCATCACGACAGCTCCCGGAAACAGCATCATTCCCGATTCCATCGCCGTGAAATGGCGCATATCCTGCATATACATCGGCACGATCGTCGCCGCTCCGATCATCGACATAAAGACGACCATCCCGATAATCGTCGCAAGTGTAAACATCGGATATTTAAATACCCTGAATTCCAAAATCGGTTCTTCCAAATGGAGCTGCCTCCAAATGAACCAAAACAGCGTAACGCTGCCGACCGCGAAGCCAGCCAGCACGTCCGCACCCGTCCAGCCCGCAACACCGGCGCTGCTGAAGGCGTACAAAATGCCGCCGAAGCCAAGTGAAGACAAGATGATGGAAGTAACATCCATCTTAGGTGACGTCTGTTCGGTGACATTTTTTAAAATAAAGTGTGCGGCAATCATGTCGATAACGGCAAACGGAAGCAACAGATAAAACAATACTTCCCAAGGGTAGCGGTCGACGATCCAGCCTGACAGGGTCGGTCCGACAGCGGGAGCGAAGGCAATCACAAGCCCGACCATTCCCATCGCTGATCCACGCTTTTCTTTTGGGAAAATCAATAAAAGCACTGTCTGCATCAATGGCATCATGATGCCCGCGCCGGCCGCCTGGACGACGCGTCCTGCAATCAGCGCCGGAAAGCTGAATGACAAGGCGCAGATCAGAGTCCCAGCCGTAAATAAAGACATTGCCGCCATGAACAGCTTTCTCGTCGTGAATTTTTCAATTAAAAAAGCCGTAACTGGAATCATGATCCCATTCACGAGCATAAAAACGGTCGTCAGCCATTGGGCAAGCCCCGGCGTAATGTTTAAGTCCCTCATGATCGGAGGCAAAGCCGTCGTCAATAGCGTCTGATTCAAAATGGCGATAAAAGTCCCCATAATCAAGACGGCAACAATCGGCAATTGATTTGTCTTATGCTGTGTTTCACTCATATTAAAACCTTCTTATTTATCATTTTTTATAACACTTTATGAAATAATCGGTACTCGAAATAACTTCTCTTTTTATTTAGGGTAACGAAGGAACTGCAAAACCGCAAGTTCATTTTTAACATTCGGTATATAATACCCAGCTGTCCCTCAATTTAAACAGCCCCTTTAAGCCGGGGGAATCCGGCTTAAAGGGGACGGATTATTTTTTATAAAATCTCAGCAAATCACCGTTAATAATCTTATCGGAAAGGGAAAGCTCTTGATTCGCCTTCTCTATGAGCGGACCGCATTTGTCCTCACTGTCGTTGATCATGTCCCCGGTTTTTTTGCTGTAGCACGTATTTTTCGTGTAGATATAATTATCTGTTATAAAGCTGCCGTTTCTTAACACAGCGAAAGGCATTCTTTCTTTCGAAAACAGGTCATTACCGAATTGAATCATGCCTTTTGTATCAATTCCGAGCAAATGGAGCAATGTCGGTTTGACATCAATCTGTCCGCCTGTTTCAGATATCGTTTTCGGGTCTTGATCCGTTACCCCCGGAATGTGGATAATCAGCGGCACACGCTGCAGCTGAACGGTATCGTAAGGGGTGATTTCGTCTTTGCCCAAAAATTGAGCCAGCGCATCGTTGTGCGCTTCTGATATGCCGTAGTGATCTCCCATGAAAACGATCACGGAATTGTCGTAAAGGCCGTTTTTCTTCAGTTTTGCAATGAAATGCTTCAATGATTCGTCTTCATAGCGTACAGTCGTGACATACCGGTTTAAAATCTCACTGTCCGAGTCGTATTCATCGATCAGCTTATCCTTATCATCAATTTGGAACGGAAAGTGGTTCGTCAATGTGATCAGGTTGCTGTAAAAGGGCTGCGGCAAGTCTTTCATCAAGTCGGCCGATTGCGTTAAAAACTCCTTATCCTTCAGTCCCCAGCCCGTTGAATTTTCAGGTGTCACATGAAAATAGGAGACGTCATAAAAGCTGTCGATGCCAAGGGCTTTGTACATGACGTCCCTGTTCCAGAATTTTTTATGGTTGGCGTGGAATACCGATGTTCTGTAATCGTGGTTCGCCAGTGTTTTATACATCGAATTATACGCATTTTCACTCTTCGTAAAAAACACGGAACCGCTCAGAGACGGATAGAGCGAATTGGCGACAATGAATTCCGAATCGGACGTTTTTCCCTGTTCGGTCTGCTGATAAAAATGGTCGAAATAATAGCTTTTTTGAATGAATTTGTTCAGGAACGGCGTGATTTCCTGGCCGTTCACCTTTTCATTGATGACAAATGTCTGAGTGGATTCAAGCGTTACAAAGATGACGTTTCGTCCTTCGGCTATCCCGAACTTATCCTGGTTCGGTTTGCTGTAGTCGGCGTTTGTGTAGTTCTCGATCGTTGCCAGGCTGTTTTCATCAGCGACCGCTTTCTGTGTCAAATTAAAGGTCTGTGAAATGCCGTCCAACAGATGAAACTGATATAAGCCGATGTTTTTTACAAGCACTTCCCTGTCGTAGGAGTAGCTTAAAAACTTCGGCTGATCCAGCTCCGACAGGGCGAGATTAAACAGCACCGTTCCGGCGGCTGCCGCGTAGTAGATCTTAACGGCTTTAGCGGAAAGCTTTTTGCCGGTTCTTGCGCGCGTTTTTGCCAGCCAGACCAAAAGAGCCAAATCCAGAAAAAGCGCGATGAAAATCGGATTGAACAGCTCCTGAAAACTGCTCCCAAGCCCCCCGAGGTTTTTTGCCTGGAACAGGACGGGAACGGTGATGAAATCGATGTAGAAACCATAGAAAATGCTGTTTGCAATCAAGATGCCCGTCAGGACGACATTAGCCCCGATTAAATAGAGGCGCTGCGTTTTTTCGCGAAAAAAGAGGCTGATGCCGAGTACAGGGATGAGAAAGCTAAGCGGGTTGATAAACAGGATCAATTCCTGAAGTGCGTTGTCGATTTGTAAATTAAAGCCCAGCTTGTAGATGAAATACGTCTTCATCCACATGAAAAATATGGATAGGCATAAAAACCACTGCTTTTTAAAAAAATGTTCTTTCATATAAATAGCTCCTCACATATAATCCCAGCAGGTAAAGAACACCAAAATAAAACGACTGAACAAAGCATAATACAGCAATCGGTCAAACCGTCCCTTTCGTCAGGCGATCAAGTTCGCAATAAAATAGCACGAAACAACGGTGAGCACAGCCAGAACGCCTTGTTCCGCCTTCCCGCCGGTTTTAATATAAAGGGGCAGCCGAACCTTAATGGCGGATGGAAAGAAAAGTTTGATGCCGTTTACAGTCCCGGCATCAAGGAGCAGATGGCTCGCCATTCCGGCCATCAATCCGACAAGTATGCTCTGATCTGTAAAATATAAATGTGCCGCAAATGC
The DNA here is from genome assembly GCF_030449715.1 of Bacillus sp. LB7. Lineage (NCBI taxonomy): Bacteria > Bacillati > Bacillota > Bacilli > Caryophanales > Bacillaceae > Bacillus > Bacillus sp. LB7. The sequence goes on along the minus strand of NZ_JASGCA010000010.1, from coordinate 41,226 downwards.
CGTGATGAGTAAAAAGAGAAGGCTGTGTGTAAACGTCCTGTGCCCGAAGACAGAACTGACCACTGCTGATAAAACCGGAAGCCTTCTGCCGATCTTGCTCTTTGTATGGCAAATATCCGGAATCAATGCTCCGATAACGCCCGAAGCTGTCATGAACACTGGATCATATCCGTAAAAATAAGCAGCAGCCGTGCAAGAAGCGACCCCTCCCATGATGTGTGTTTTTCCTGTCATATCGCTTCTCCTTTAAGACCTATAACAATTTCCTAATGAAAACTATATCAAGAGTTCTGGCGGCCTTCAAGACAGATGGTGGCAACTTGTCAGCCAAAAAAACGCATTTTCCTGAGGCAATCAGCATGTTTACATCTAGAATATGGTGTTTTCAGTTAAAAAACACATTCAAGGTTCTGCATAATTTTAAAGTGATAAGCCAAATTAAAATTGTACCACATTTTTAAAGAGGTGATTCATTTGGGTATTTTCTTCAATAAAGATAGAGGAAATAAGGAAAAGGACCAACACGCCGTTCGGGGGGCGCTTGAAGACGCAGGACAAGCGCTGAAAGGAGACCCTTTGCAAGAGGCGGTCAACAAAAAGAAAAACAACCGATAAATGCCAGATGGAAGCGCCGCCTTCCATTCTGCAGAAGGCTGCCAAAACAGGCGGCCTTTTGGCGCGGCTGTCCGTTTTTTCCATCACTTCCCTTTGACAGATTAAAATTTCTCTGGTAACCTCTTTTCAGAATATGTGATAAATCCTCACTCTTAACTCTTAGTGAGGTAGAGGTTGCGTGGATGATGAGTCGCATGTGTGAGGCTGATGGGGCCGATGATCATATGCAAAAGGCATCAGCGCCGAAGCATAAGGAAGCCATTCATTCTTTATGCTGGGTCTGCATTGAATAAGTGCAGGACTGCCGCGGGTTTTCCCGCGGAGGGCTATCCGGAGATCAAGAGTGTATGTTTAACCAAAGCATGGACTTTTGTTCATGCTTTTTTTATTTTGAATGATCTCACGGTCTGGTCCGGCATATTTTTTATAAAATGCTCGGAGGTTATATCTTATGGAACAGACAAAAAAATGGGGCTTCTGGCTTCTTACCGCTTTTGTTGTCGGCAATATGGTCGGCTCAGGGATTTTTATGCTCCCCAGCACACTCGCTCAGACGGCAAGCCCGTTCGGCGTAACGGCGGCATGGCTGGTGACGGGTGCGGGGGTGCTGATGATCGCCCTTGTATTCGGTCATTTATCCATTCGCCGCCCGGATCTTAAAGCAGGTCCGCAAAGCTATGCAAGAGCTTTATTCTCAGACACTAAAAAAGGGAATGCGGCAGGTTTTACAATGGTATGGGGGTATTGGGTGGCAAGCTGGATCAGCAACGTGGCCATCATTACAAGCCTTGCAGGCTATTTGACGACTTTCCTGCCGATCTTAACTGACGGACGCGAAGTGATTGAACTCGGCGGCCACCCCGTTACACTCGGCCAGCTCTTGACATTTATCGTGTGTACAATTTTGTTATGGGGGACGCATTTCATCTTAGTCTCCAGCATAAATGGAGCGGGCAAACTGAACTTTTTAGCGACTTTTTCCAAAGTGGTTGGGTTTGTCCTGTTTATTGTTGCAGGTTTGTTCGTTTTTCAAACGGCTTTATTCGAATCATTTTATTTTCCAATCGAATCAGAAGGCAAAAGTATTGGGCTGGGCGGACAGGTTCACAATGCGGCGATTTCAACGCTGTGGGCGTTTGTCGGCATCGAGTCTGCGGTGATCTTATCAGGGCGCGCATCATCCCAGCGCGATGTCAAACGCGCGACGATTACCGGACTGTTAATTGCGCTCGGCATTTATATGATCATCACTTTAATAACGATGGGCGTCATCCCGCACGATCAGCTCCAGGCATCAGATAAACCGTTCGTTGATGTGCTGCACGTGATCATCGGCAGCTTTGGCAGCGTGATTATGGCAGTCTTGGCAATCGTTTCTTTGTTCGGATCGATGCTCGGCTGGATTTTAATCGGTGCAGAGGTTCCTTATCAGGCGGCAAAGGCCGGTGATTTTCCTGCTTTCTTTGCGAAAACGAACAAAAAGGGAAGCCCTGTCAATTCATTGATCGTCACAAACGTGATGTCGCAGATCTTTATTTTCTCAACGGTTTCGGGAACGATCAGCGAGGCCTTTACGTTTTTAACAACGTCGGCGACGCTCGCTTACCTTGTGCCTTATCTCGTGGCGGCTGTTTTCAGCTTGAAGCTCATCCTCAAAGGGGAGACATACGGCGAACTGAAAGGTTCAAGAACAGGGGACGGCATAATCGCCTTGGCTGCTCTGGCGTATTCTTTATGGGTCATCGTTTCAGGCACGTCTGACTTGACCACCTTTATCTTGGGAATCGGGCTGTTTTTCGTCGGTCTTGCGATCTACCCGTTCGTCTACAAAAAGTTCAAAAATAATCAAGTGTGATAAAGTTCTTTGCCAGCCGGGTCTTTTAGCAGAAGATCGGCTGGCTTTTTGATTCCCGCCGAAATTTTTGATTAAAATTTCCGCTTAGGCCTGTTATACTTTAAAATGAAAATGATAATCGTTATCGGTTAAAAAGATCGAAAGGAATGGCATCGAGTGAGTTCTTACAAAAACATACATCGTATCAACAGCGCGGATGGCCCTGATGAAGAACAGAGACCGATCAGCCGTCCGCTCGGAGCTGTTTTTGTCCTGGCCGGCGGAATCATGCTGCTGCTGTTTGGCGCCGCATTATCGATTGCGCTCGGTGCGGCTGATATAAAGCTTGGAACGGTTTGGGACGCCATTTTTCATTTTGATGCGAAAAATACGGCCCATCAAATTATTCAGGAACTCAGACTGCCAAGGACGGTAAGTGCGGCTCTTGTGGGCGCCTGCCTGGCGGTTTCCGGAGCCGTGATGCAGGGGATGACGAGAAACCCTCTCGCATCGCCGGAAATTATGAGCGTCACGCACGGATCAGCTTTTGCAATTGCTGTCGCGTTTGCTTTTTTTCCGGGTACCTCATCGGTCGGGCTGATGATCTGGTCGTTTGCCGGCGCGGGTCTTGGAGCGGGGCTCGTTTTTGCGATCGGAATGTTTTCAAAAGGCGGTCTTACGCCTGTAAAGCTGGCTTTGGCCGGTACGGCTGTCGGCACGTTTCTGAGCGCTCTTTCTACGAGCATCGCGATCCATTTTGATGTGGCGCGCGACGTCAGTTTTTGGTATGCCGGAGGTGTTGCCGGCACGAAATGGCTCAGCATTCAGTTGTTGGTTCCGGCGGCAGCGCTCGGTTTGGCCGTCGTTTTTGTCATCGCCCGTTCCATTACGGTTCTAAGCTTGGGAGAGGAGCTGGCGAAAGGGCTCGGTCAATATACGAAGACGGTTAAAGCGATCGGAATCGTGTCGGTTGTTCTGCTGACGGGTGCCGCTGTGTCCGTTGCCGGGGCGATCGGTTTTATCGGATTGATCATTCCGCATATTACCCGCTTTCTGGTCGGGGTTGATTACCGCTGGATCATTCCATGCTCAGCGGTGCTTGGCGCCGTCCTGCTGATCTATGCGGATATTGCGGCAAGGCTGGTCAACCCGCCGTTCGAAACACCTGTCGGAGCAGTCACGGCGCTTGTCGGCGTACCATTCTTTCTCTATCTGGCCCGCAGGGAAAGGAGTGGACTGTAATGCTCAAGAAAAACAACAGACGGGCGGCTGCGGTGATGCTCGTCATGGCCGTGCTGACGGTCGCCGTGTTTTTACTAAGCATGAACATGGGAGAAATCCGCATCGCCCCGCTTGATACATTGAAAACACTGTTCGGCTTCGGAACACCGCAGGATGAACTTGTATTATTTGAATTCCGTTTGCCGCGCATGATCCTCGCCATGCTGATCGGTGCGGGAGTTGCTGTCTCCGGAGCCGTCTGGCAGGGGATATCGCGGAATGACCTGGCCGATCCGGGGATATTGGGCATCAATACGGGAGCAGGTTTTGCCGTTGTGCTGTTCATCTTCTATTTTCAGGGGGATGTTGGCAATCTGCAAAAAGGATTCGTTTTTTCCCTGCCGATTTTCGCATTTTTGGGAGCCTGCTTTGCAGTCGTTTCCATCTATTTGCTGGCGTGGAAAAAAGGTTTGAATCCCATTCGCCTCGTTCTGGTCGGCATCGGAGTGAATGCGGCGTTTTCGGCGGCCATCTTAATGCTGCAGCTGAAAATGGACCCGAATGACTTTATGCAGGCGGCTGTTTGGCTGTCAGGAAATATATGGAGTTCGAACTGGAGCTTTGTCTCGGCCGTGCTGCCCTGGATTGTCGTGCTGCTTCCTTTTATCCTCTACAAAGCGCGCTATTTAAACGTGCTGAATCTAGGCGATCAGCTCGCAACAGGGCTTGGAACGGCAGTTGAAAAGGAGCGGCGCACACTGCTTCTGTCGGCAGCCGCGCTGAGCGGCGCGTGTGTAGCGGCTGGAGGGAATATTACGTTTCTCGGTCTCGTGGCTCCGCATATTGCCAGAAGGCTTGTCGGGCCGAAGCATCAGCTTTTAATCCCGGCTTCCGCGTTGACAGGAGCATTGCTCTTTTTGCTGGCGGACTTAATCGGAAGAATGATACTGGCGCCTTCGGAAATTCCCGTCGGGTTAGTCATTGCCGCTTTAGGCGCGCCGTACTTTATCTATTTGCTCATGAAAACAAATTAAAGAAGGGAAGGGTGCAAGGTGTCTCTTTCAACAAACAACCTGGGGATCGGCTACGGCGAACAGATGATAGTCGAAAACTTAAACCTCCACATACCAAAAGGAAAAGTGACGACCATGATCGGTCCGAACGGGTGCGGCAAGTCAACCATATTAAAAACGATGGCGCGCATACAGCGTTCGAGAACGGGCGCCGTTTATTTAAATGGCAAAGCGATCCACCAAATGTCGACGAAAGATATAGCCAAACAGATGGCGATTCTTCCGCAGACCCCTGAGGCGCCAGGCGGTCTGACCGTATATGAGCTCGTTTCTTACGGCCGTTTTCCTCATCAAAAGGGAATGGGCAGGCTCTCGGCCGATGACCGCCGCATGGTTGAATGGTCTCTCGAAGTAACAGGAATGCTGCCTTTTTATGACCGGCCGATCGAAGCCCTTTCCGGGGGACAGCGCCAGCGCGTCTGGATTGCGATGGCTCTTGCCCAGGAAACGGAGCTCTTGCTGCTCGACGAACCGACAACCTATTTGGACTTGGCGCACCAGCTTGAAATTCTGCAACTGCTGGAAAAGCTCAACAAAGAAGAAGGCCGGACGATTTTGATGGTTATTCACGACCTCAACCATGCCGCCCGCTTTGCCCATCACATGGTGGCGCTGAACTCCGGTGTGATTGTCAAAGAGGGCGCTCCTCATGAAGTCATGACATCAGATGTATTGAAAAAGGTGTTTCAGATTGATGCTGAAATTATTTTAGACCCGCGAACAGGAAAACCGGTTTGCCTGACTTATGATCTATTGAAAAAAGAAGAGGATCAGAGGCTGGCAACCGGCTGACAGACATCAGACGATGTCTGTTCAGCGTGTCGACAAACCCTCGCATTCGTTGTCAGGCCAGCGCGTCGGTGCTCACGAATTCCAACATTCGCTCCGCTCCGATGCTCGGCCTTCCTAGACTGCAAGGGTTTTCAATCACGCTGAAGGAATGACAAAATCCCAAAACAAAAAGCCGTTTTGGGATTTTGTCAACAATCTGGACAGACATCAGACGATGTCTGTTTTTTTATTCCATGATTTCGAAAAGTAAAAAATCATTTCTAAAAAAGTTTATTTTTACTTTAAAATCAGAAAACGGGTGCCGATAAAGATATAATAGATGGTAAGATGAGGATATCAAAACACGATATAGACAGAAAGGAAAGAAGGATTTTGGAAAATGCGACAATTTTGATTGTGGATGACGAAGACGCCATTGTTCAAATGGTCAAGCGAGTCCTCAAGAAGGAAGGATTTTCAGAAGTGCTGACCGCGAGCAGCGCAGAAGAAGCGCTCGACATCGTGAAAAAGGATACCGTGCACTTAATACTTCTCGATGTCATGATGCCGGGACAGACAGGATTTGACGTATCCCCTGAAATCAGGCGGCATACCAACGCTCCGATCTTCTTTTTAACGGCGAAGACATCCGACCTCGATAAACTGTCAGGTTTTGCCTACGGGGCCGATGATTATATTACAAAACCTTTTAATCCTCTGGAATTAATCGCCAGGATTAAAGCGCATTTAAAAAGAACGTATATACATAAAGAAGTCGCGGCTGCTTCGGTATCTTCAGCCTACGAATATGAACGGTTTATATTTCATCCCGATTTTGCGGAGCTGATCGTGGACGGAGAAACAGTCAGCTGCTCCGCACAGCTTCTCCAGCTTCTGCAATATTTTTGCGATCATCCGAACAGAGTGCTTTCCAAGGACCAAATTTATGAAAAAGTGTGGGGCGTTCCATCTTACGGAGACAGCAACACTGTTATGGTACATATCAGAAAACTGAGGGAGAAAATCGAAAAAGACCCGAGCAGCCCCGAATATATCGTCACGATTCGCGGTCTTGGCTATAAGTTCGTTCCCAATCCTGCAAGAAAAGAGAGCGAAGGATGAAGCTGAGAGGAAAGCTCGTTCTCCATTTTGTCAGCCAGATTTTCCTGATTCTCGGTCTTGTCCTCGCCACTCTGCTGTTATCCTTCATCTTTTTCGCTCTCCGGTTAAGCGAGAGCGAGGCGGATACAGGCTTGGCAAAAGCCACATCAGACACGTTTGAAAGCTGGGTCAGTGTGGATGACAATAACAATTGGCAGATTGAAGATATCTTGAAATCGGCGATCGACAAACAGGGAGGCTGGCTTCAAATATTAGACGGCAAGGAGAAAACCGTTTATTCCTACCGTCTTCCTCCGGAAATTCAGAGGCAGTACCACAAGGAAGACCTCGTATCAGTCTTTGACAAAAAAAGAATCAAAAAATATCAAGTCAATTTCTGGTCTGCCAATTTCAATGATGAAGACTACGTGATTTTATTCGGCTGGGAGTCGAAAAGCGATACGATCCTGTCCTATTTGGAAAAAGAAGAAAAGAATATGGCGGATCTTTCTTCCTATAAAAAAAGTACGCTTGATTTCATCAAGAAAAACAAAGGATCGGTTTATCTGTTCAGCGAAAAAGGAAAAATGTTGGACTCGGTCTATCAGGACATAGATTACAGCCAGGGAATCACTGAGCTGGAGCTTTTAAAATACGGATCAAAGCCGTGGAACTACGAGCACGAGTTTTCATACAGGCGCTTAAGCGCGACAGAATGGCTGATCGCCGCTACCCCGAACCCGATTTATAATCCGGACCACGAGTTCAATAGGACGATGATCGGGCTCGCTTTAAAAATCGTTCTGCTCGTGATCGGCGTTCTGATCGTATTGATGTCTTCCATGACGATTTGGTATTCTTTCAGGTTCGGCATGCCGATCATCCATACGATTAAATGGATCGTCAACCTTTCAAAAGGGCGATTTGAAGAGCCGAGAAATCGGAAAGGCCGCCCGCAAAGCCGGAACAAAAAAGGGAAGCGAAAACAGCCGTACCGGTTGTTCACAGAAGTGTTTGAATCGATGGAGCAGCTGACGGAAACGCTGAAAAAAGACGAGCAAAACCGCAAGAAAATCCAAACGACCCGGGAGGAATGGATCGCGGGGCTCTCCCATGATTTAAAAACGCCGCTCAGCACGATTTACGGCTACAGTATGATGCTGGAGTCTCCAAACTATGAGTGGTCAAAAGAAGAAATCCGTGAAATCGGCCAGGCGATGAAAGAAAAATCGGACTACATGTCACAGCTCATCGAAGACCTGAATTTGACGTACAGGCTGAAGAACGACGCCTTGCCGATTAAACGCCAGACAGTGAGGCTTGTGCCGTTTTTAAAAAGCTTCGTTGAAGAGTTTAAGCGCCATTCGTTTTCGGAAGGGTACAACGTTTCTTTTGAATATACGCAAGAAGATACCGAGTTTGCGATAGACAGAGGCTGGTTCAGAAGAGTCCTGGAAAACCTTCTCGCCAACGCCGTCAAGCATAACAAAAAAGGCACTGATATCAAGGTGATCCTTGAAGAAACCAAGCAATATATTATTCTTAAAATTCAAGACAACGGAAGAGGCATGGACTCGGAAACCGTCTCAAATTTATTTAACCGCTACTACAGAGGAACGCATACAAAAGATGCGACAGAAGGAAGCGGTCTCGGCCTTGCGATTTCTTTGGAACTTGTCCACCTTCACGACGGCTGTATCGCAGTTGACAGCCGGACAGGCAGCGGGACGGAAATTACGATGGAATTTAAGAAAAACCCTAAAGCCACCAAATAAGCGGTATGAAAAAGAAGAAGCCAAAGGTTATTGCCTTTAGGCTTCTTTTATGTTGAGAAAATAATGGAAAAGAAGGCGAGGTTAGTATAAAATAAGATTAAATGTTAACGTTCACATTGTGAAAAATGTTAACGTTAACATTAACAAAGAAAGGTGGGGATTTTATGAAGCCGTTTTTAAATGACGATTTTCTTTTAACGAATGAAACGTCGAAAGTGTTGTACCACCAGTATGCTAAAGGGATGCCGATCATCGACTACCACTGCCACTTGAGCCCAAAGGAAATTTATGAAAACAAAACATTTAAAAACCTGACCGAAGTGTGGCTGTACGGGGATCATTACAAGTGGAGAGCAATGCGGGCCAATGGAATATCCGAAGAGTTTATTACAGGAGATGCATCAGACGAAGAGAAATTCAGCGCCTGGGCAAGAACGGTTCCGATGACGATCGGAAACCCGCTTTATCATTGGACCCATTTGGAACTGAGAAGGTTTTTCGGCATCGATGAACGGCTTGACGAAAAGAGCGCGCCGCATATTTGGGAGCGGGTGAACGAACAGCTGACCGGAGAAGGATTCGGCGCCAGAGACTTGATTGAAAAATCAAACGTTGAAACGGTTGTCACGACAGATGATCCGGCAGACAGTCTTGAATATCATGTGAAGCTGAAAGATGAAGACTTTGATGTAAGCATTTTACCCGGATTTAGGCCAGACAAGGCGCTGGAAATCAATCAAGAAGGCTTTGCCGCCTGGGTGAGCAAACTTGAAGCAACAAGCGCTATGAAGATAGGAAATTATGACGATTTTTTGAAAGCGCTTAAAAACAGAATTGACTTTTTCCATGAAGCAGGCGGTCGTATATCGGATCATGCCATCAATCAAATGATGTACACGGAAACAGATGAAAGCGAAGTGCGCCCGATTTTTGCAAAGGTGATGAACGGAGAAGCCGCCTCGCCTGAGGAAGAGTGCAAATTTAAATCCTTTACCCTGCACTATTTGGGAACATGCTATGCGGAGAAGGGCTGGGCGATGCAGCTTCATATTAACGCCCTCCGCAACAACAGCAGCAAAATGTACCGGAAGCTCGGGCCTGATACGGGATATGATGCGATTAATGATCAGGACATCGCAAAGCCTTTGTGCAGCTTTCTCGATTCTCTTGACCGAAAAGACGCGCTGCCAAAAACGATCTTGTATTCTTTAAATCCGCGAGATAACGTCGTGATTTCAAGCCTTTGCGGAAGCTTCCAGGACGGCCGGATACCGGGGAAAATTCAGCATGGCACCGCCTGGTGGTTCAACGATACGAAAGACGGCATGCTCGAACAAATGAAATCGCTCGCCAACATCGGACTATTGAGCCGTTTTATCGGTATGCTGACTGATTCGCGCAGCTTTCTTTCCTACACAAGACATGAATATTTCAGGCGCCTGCTCTGCGATGTCATCGGCACATGGGTTGAAAAAGGAGAAGCGCCGGATGATATCGAGCTTCTGGGACGGATCGTCAAAGGGATCTGCTACGAAAATGCAAAACACTATTTCCAGTTTGAAGTGAAAGATCGTTTGAAAGCTTAGAATCACAAAATGGCTAGCAGAGGAGCTGCTTTTTCATGGAAATATCGACGAACAAACAAACCGAAACAGTCGCCGCTACTCAAGAGAAATTAAGTTTAAAAGAAAAGATTTCTTACGGTTTTGGAGATTTTGGGAACGGATTTATGTTTGACCTTGGACAGCTCTATCTTCTGAAGTTTTTTACGGATGTTGCCGGTATTCCGGCGGCGGCAGCCGGAGGCATTTTTCTTGTAAGCAAACTTTTTGCCGCTTTTGTCGACCCGATTGTGGGAACATCGATCGACTACAGGAAGAATATCGGCCCGAAAGGCAAATTCAGGCCGTATCTGCTATACGGAAGCTTTGTGCTCGCGATTTTGACGATATTAACCTTCATCTCGCCGAATTTGTCACCGACGGGCAAACTCATATACGCTTATGCGTCATACATGCTTTGGGGTCTCGGCTATTCCTTTGTCAACATCCCTTACGGCTCGCTCGGGGCGGCCATGACGCAAAACTCGGTGGAACGAACTTCACTTGCTTCCTTTCGACAGGCCGGCTCACTGGGCGCCCTGTTTGTGACGAGCATCGTTGTCATCCCGATGATCGTCAGGTTTGATAACCCTGCGGTTGCCTATCCGGTCGTCATGGGACTGATGTCTTTTCTCGGTGTGTTGTTTTTCTACATTTGCTATAGAAACTGCCAGGAACGGATTGTCGTAAAAGATGAGAAGTACAAACAGGAAAAAGTGACATTCAAAGCAATATCAAAGACGTTTTTTACGAATAAACCGCTCCTTACGCTTATATTCATGACCATTTTTACGATTTCAGCCTATAACCTTAAATCCGCGATGCTGATTTATTTCGCACAGTATAACCTCGGCAATGCCGAACTGATGGCCTACATGAACTTTATCATCATCGGCTCATCCTTTATCGGCGTCATCATGCTGCCGAAGCTCGTGAAGCTGTTCGGGAAAAAGCATACCGCTATTTTGGGGCTCGCGGTTTCCGTCTGTGCGGATCTGATCAATTTTTTCGTACCCGGCAATGTCTTTGTTTTTACGATTCTCGCAAGCATCGCCTTCATCGGCATCAGCATACCGAACGGTATCACCTGGGCATTCGTATCAGACGCGATCGATTACGGCGAGTGGAGAACAGGGGAACGGAAAGAAGGAACGGTATATTCGCTGTTTAACTTTTCGAGAAAGCTGGCTCAGTCGCTCTCCGGCTTCCTGTCAGGGATCGGTCTCAGCATTATCGGCTATGTGCCGAATGCGACCCAAAAAGCGGGGACGCTGCTCGGCATTAAAGCGATACTCCTTTTGTATCCGGCAGCTGCGCTGACGGCGGCCATTCTAATTCTCGGCTACCTGTACCGTCTGACAGATCAGAAGCACGCCGAAATGATCGCGGAAATCGAAGCGAGACCATAGCGGAATTTCACTTTCTAAAAAGCGCTTTTGATATGGTAAACTGATGGTAACAACAGCAGGAAAAGGCGGGTAAAAAACAATGTCAGTAACGATTAAAGATATCGCCAGGCTGGCGAATGTATCGCACACCACAGTATCCAGAGCGCTGAACAACAGTCCGCTGATAAAAGAGAACACGAAAAAGAAAATACTCGACATCGCAGCCGAAATGAATTATAAACCGAATTTTAATGCGAAAAGCCTTGTCACGCAAAAGTCTTTTACGATCGGCCTGTTTTTAACAAGCCTGACAGACGGGACGTCTTCAAGTTTCTTTGCAGACATCCTGCGCGGCGTCAACAAGGTGATCGATGAAAACTATAATATGGTTGTCAGGGGGATTGACGATTATCATGATTTGTCATCCATTCACCGCAACCGCTATGACGGCATGATTTTAATCAGCCAAAGCGAACAGGACCAGGCTTTTATTGAGCATGTCCTCAAACAGAATATTCCGGTCGTCGTGCTGAACAGAAAAATCGAAGGGCACTCCGTCGTCAATATTTTGGCGAATGAACACGAGGGCGCTTTCTTCGCTGCTTCATACTTGATCAAAAACGGCCACAGACGGATCGCCATGGTGCAGGGGAAAGAAGGTTTTAAATCGTCTCAAGAAAGAAAGGGAGGCTTTCTTCGCGCGCTTCGCGACTCAAATCTTGACATGCCCGACGAATACCTCGTTCAAGGTGATTATACGATGCAAAGCGGCTTTCGCGCGGCTGAAACGCTGCTGAAGCTGAAGAACCCTCCGACAGCCCTGTTTTGCGCCAATGATGATATGGCAATCGGCGCGATGAACGCCCTTTATGCAAACGGGAAACGCTGTCCTGACGATATGTCGATCATCGGCTTTGACGATAGCGGATTTTCGGCGTATACGACACCGTCGTTGACGACGGTAAAAAAACCGACGGAAAAAATCAGCATGCTTGGTGCGGAAAGTCTGTTGTCACTGATCGAAAATCCGCAGGCAGAAGGCAGGCAGACGCTCATCGGCACGGAGCTGATCATTCGCAATTCAGTTAAGCATCTATAGCATCAGTTTTGATGCGCTGTAAAATGTGAACGTGTGCAAAAATGAGGAGGGAATTGAAATGGAGAGGCTGTCCAAACGGATAAGGTCTAAGCCGAGCCGTCCCGAACGGATTTTGCAAATCGGGGAAGGTAACTTTATGAGGGGGTTTATTGACTGGCAGATTCATAGATTGAATGAAGAAACCGATTTTAACGGCAGCGTCGTCGTCGTGCCTCCGCGCCGCGGTTCAGTAACGGCCTTTCAAGAGCAGGATGGGCTTTACACGCTTTATCTTGAAGGTTTCCGGGAAGGACGGGAGGTTCGCGATTCTGCTGTCATTACAACAATCAGCAGAGTCGTCAGCAGCTATGAACACTATGATGAATTTATGGAGCTGGCCGATCTGCCGGATTTGCGCTTTGTCTTTTCAAATACGACAGAGGCCGGCATCATTTATATCGAGGAAGACCGGCTGTCCGACCGTCTGCAGAAAAGCTATCCGGGGAAGCTGACTGCACTGTTATACAGACGATACCTGACTTTTCAGGGAAGCAGGGAAAAAGGTCTGGTCATCCTCCCGTGTGAGCTGCTTGAAGATAACGGGAAAAAATTGAGAGACATTGTGCTGCGCTATACGAACGAATGGGCGCTTGAACAAGGGTTCATCGATTGGCTTGAGGAGGCAAATGTGTTTTGCAATACGCTTGTGGACAGGATCGTACCGGGATTCCCGCAAGAAAATGCACATCGGCTTGAAGAGGCGGCCGGCTATCGCGATTCCCTAATGGTGACGGCGGAGCCGTATCATTTGTTCGTGATTGAAGGGCCGAAATGGCTTCCAGACGAGCTTCCGCTTCATGAGGCCGGTCTGAATGTCGAGTTTGTCAAAGATGTGACACCGTACAGGGTGAGAAAAGTGAGAATCTTAAACGGCGCCCATACCGCGATGACGCCGGTCGCTTATTTGGCAGGCCTTGAGACGGTTCGTGAAGCGGCTGAAGACGAGCTTATCGGATCATTTGTGAAAGAGCTGATTCAGCGGGAAGTGCTTGAGACGATCGATATGCCCGGCAGTGAGCTTGAGGCCTATGCGGAAGAGATTCTCGACCGCTTTAAAAACCCGTTTATCCGTCACAAGCTGATCGATATTTCCTTAAATTCCTTTGCAAAATTCAAAGTCAGAAATTTGCCCGTCTTAATTGAATATGCGGAACGAACTGGCAAACTTCCCGCTCGAACCGTATTTGCTTTAAGCGCTTTAATTTATTTTTACCAAGGAAAACGGGAAGATGAGGCCATTCCGCTGTCTGACGACGATGAGGTGCTGGCTTTTCTCAAACGGCTCTGGACAGAAGAGACAGACGTTTCAAACATCGCGTTCCATGTTCTCGGGCTTGAAAAAGTATGGGGGCAAAACCTGAACGACATTTCCGGGTTGACGGACAAGACGGCTGAATATTTAAGGGACATGAAACAAACGGGAATGAGAAAGGCGCTGAAAAAAATGATGATCAGCCAAATGGCTGAGCTGGGGGACATGTGATGAAAGACTGCTTGATGATCAATCCTCAAGATAATGTCGGCATTGCGTTAAGAGAATTGCAGACCGGGGAAACGGTCACTGCAGGAGAACGGACCATCGTGATCAAGGAAACGATTTTGAAAGGCCATAAGTTTGCTTTAAAAGACATCGCTGAAAATGAAGACGTCATCAAATACGGCTTTCCGATCGGGCACGCCACTGACATGATTCAGACGGGGGAGTGGGTGCATACAAAAAATGTGAAAACGAATTTGGGCGGTGTCGAAGAATACAGCTACAAGCCGAAATTTACGGAAAACCGCTATCAAAAAGAACCGCTCACATTTAAAGGCTTTAAACGAAAAGACGGAAAAACGGGAATCAGAAACGAGCTATGGATCGTGCCGACCGTCGGCTGTGTGAATGGCATTGCAGAGCTGATCATCAAAGAATTTAAAGCTGAGGTCGGCTCTATCGCCCCTTTTGAAAGCGTTCACGTATTAAAGCACCAGTACGGCTGTTCACAGCTTGGCGATGATCATATCAACACGAGAACGATTTTGGCGAATGCCGTCAAACACCCAAATGCAGGCGGTGTCCTTGTGCTGGGACTCGGCTGTGAAAACAACAGCATCCATGAATTCCGCGAAGCGCTCGGCGATTATGATCACAGCCGGGTTAAGTTCCTGCTTTCCCAAGAAGTATCAGACGAAGTCACGGAAGGCGTCAAACTGTTAAAGGAAATTTATGAGCATGCAAAAGGTGACCGGCGTGAAGATGTACCGCTTTCTGAACTGAAAATCGGTTTGAAGTGCGGCGGATCTGATGGATTTTCCGGCATTACCGCGAATCCGCTGCTCGGCCGGCTCTCCGATTTTCTGATCGCCCAAGGGGGAACGGCGGTTTTGACAGAAGTGCCTGAAATGTTTGGAGCGGAAACACTTTTGATGGAACGGGCTGAAAATGAGGAAGTGTTTCATAAAATCGTCCGCTTAATCAACGATTTTAAACAGTACTTTATCGATCACAGGCAGCCCGTCTATGAAAACCCGTCTCCGGGCAACAAAGCGGGCGGCATTACAACATTGGAAGATAAGTCGCTCGGTTGCACGCAAAAAGCCGGCACTTCAAAGGTGACGGATGTTCTGGGGTACGGGGACGTTTTGAAAAAGAACGGGTTGAACCTGCTGAGCGCTCCGGGAAATGACCTTGTTGCTTCATCCGCACTGGCCGCTGCAGGGTGTCAAATCGTTTTATTTACGACAGGGCGGGGCACGCCTTTTGGTACGTTTGTGCCGACGATGAAAATTTCGACAAATACAGCGATTTATGAGGCGAAACGCCATTGGATCGATTTTAATGCGGGAAAGGTGCTCGAAGACCGGTCAGAAGATGACGTTTTGAAGGAGCTGACAGCATATTTGATCGAAGTCGCGGGCGGCAGGCAGCTGAACAATGAAATAAACGATTTCAGGGAGCTTGCGATATTTAAAACAGGCGTCACATTGTAAAGGGGGGCGGTAACGTGAGTCTGCAGAAAATAAAAGACGAGATTATAAAGAAGATGAAGGTTCCGGTATTTCCTAATCGCTCATTTAATGTTACAGCGTTTGGGGCTGACGAAAGCGGAAAAAAGGATGCGACGGGAGCGATACAGAAGGCGATTGATCAAGCCAGCCAAGCCGGCGGCGGAAGAGTAGCAGTTCCTGAAGGCGTGTTTCTTTCCGGTGCACTCAGACTGAAAAGCAATGTGGAGCTTCATCTTGCACAAGGAGCGGTGATCAAATTCAGTCAGAACCCGGAAGATTATCTTCCCGTTGTGCTGACGAGGTTCGAAGGCGTCGAGCTCTATAATTATTCACCGCTCATCTACGCTTACGAAGCCGAAAATATTGCGATAACCGGAAAGGGCACACTTGACGGCCAAGGAGATGACGAGCATTGGTGGCCGTGGAAAAGGGGAACGAACGGCCAGCCTTCACAGGAAAAAGACCGGAATGCTTTGTTTGAAATGGCTGAGCGCGGTGTCCCGGTCACTGAGCGGCAGTTTGGAAAAGGGCATTATTTGCGGCCGAATTTTATTCAGCCGTATTGCTGCAAAGATATTTTGATTCAAGGTGTCACCGTGCTGAATTCGCCGATGTGGCAAGTTCATCCCGTGCTTTGCGAGAATGTGACAGTGGACGGCATCAAGGTCATCGGACACGGTCCGAATACCGACGGAGTCAACCCGGAATCGTGCAAAAACGTGGTGATCAAGGGCTGCCATTTTGATAATGGAGACGACTGTATCGCCGTCAAATCGGGAAGAAACGCCGACGGCCGAAGGATCAACATGCCATCGGAGAACATTGTCATTGAACATAACGAAATGAAAGAC
This sequence comes from Bacillus sp. LB7, assembly GCF_030449715.1. Taxonomy (NCBI): domain Bacteria; kingdom Bacillati; phylum Bacillota; class Bacilli; order Caryophanales; family Bacillaceae; genus Bacillus; species Bacillus sp. LB7. The sequence continues at coordinate 24,867 of NZ_JASGCA010000010.1, read as the reverse complement.
GGGCATGGAGGGGTCACGATCGGAAGCGAAATTTCCGGCGGCGTGAAGAATGTCATCGCCGAGGGAAACGTCATGGACAGCCCGAACTTGGACAGAGCCCTCCGCATTAAAACGAATTCGGTGCGCGGCGGCGTTCTTGAAAACATCTACTTTCACAAAAATACGGTCAAAAGCTTGAAGCGCGAGGTGATTGCCATCGATATGGAATATGAAGAAGGGGACGCCGGAGATTTCAAGCCCGTCGTCCGCAACGTTGATGTTAAGCAGCTGAAAAGCATGGGCGGACAATACGGGATCAGGGTGCTGGCGTACGATCATTCTCCAGTTACCGGTCTGAAAGTGGCCGATTCCGAGATCGACGGCGTCGATATTCCGCTGGAACTGAAACATGTGAAAGACCCTGTTCTTTCGAATCTGTATATTAACGGAAAACGCTATGATTCACACAAAGTCTAAACAGAAATCCTCTGCAGACATGCAGAGGATCTTTCTTTTAACGCGGCGGCGCTTCAGCAGTTTCGTTTTTGACCGAGGAAATTAGCAGTTCCATAAACACCCGGCTTGCAGCGCACATATGCTTGTTTTTGCGGTAAACGATGCTGATCTCCGTCGTCAAATCCGGCATTTGAATCGGAATCGCCTGAATGGATTTATTTCCAATATCATCAAGATAGCCTTTCGGCAAAATGGTGGCGCCAATGCCTTTACCAACCATGTTCATGATCGATTCCATCGTTGTCATTTCCATGACCGGCCGAGGCTCGAATCCAAACGTGCTGCACTTTTCGTTGATCAGCTGCCGCAAAAAATACGTCTCAGGCAGCAAAATAGATGGAATCTCCCTTAACACGTCAAGCGTGACAAATTGCCGTTTTGCAACCGGATTGTCGACAGGCACTGCGAGGGCGAGCTGCTGGGTAAGGAATGGAACGGTTTCCAGATCACTGTGTTCCAACCGCTGGGCTACAATGCCCAAGTCGAGCTCATTTTGCAGCAGCCGATCGTAAATATCCCCGGTTCTCAGCCCTAAAACAGACAATTCAATATTGGGGTAGCTGCGGTGAAATTCGATCACGGTCCGGGGAAGCAAATAATTAACCACGGTCAAAAGCGCCCCGATTTTTAGCGTTCCCCTCTTTAAACCTTGGAGCTCGCTGATTGCGTCTTGCGCCTGTGACAGTTCATGAAAGATATTGTAACAGTGCTGAAGCAGAATCTTTCCCGCTTCCGTCATCACGGTGCGTTTGCCTGAACGGTTAAACAAAGGCGTTCCGATTTCGTGTTCAAGCAAACGGATTTGCTGGCTCAGCGAGGGCTGAGCAATATTCAGTTTTTCGGCAGCACGGGTAAAATGAAGTTCCCGGCACAATACCATGAAGTATTCCAATTGCTTTAGCTCCAATGCTCTTCCTCCTCTCCATCATAAAAAAACAGACGAATTTCAATGATAGGTTTACCCTATTGTTTTTATAATAACGATTGAATGGTTTTATGATAAGAGGTCGATTATACTTAAATCTCAAAAGGGATGTGCAGCCCTGCTGTTCGGCCGCTGCCGTCTGCAGGACATTTGAATGTAAGAGGTGATATGAATGGAATATGCCGATATCCTTTCGATCAATGTGGGGAAGCCAGAGGCAATTCAGTTTCAAAATAAAGCTGTATCTACCGGAATATACAAGAAGCCGGCAAGCGGCCCTATCTTCCTGTCATCTACTAATTTCGCGGGGGACGGACAGGGGGATCTCGTTCATCATGGTGGCGCGGAAAAAGCAGTGTGCGTCTATCCGTATGAACATTATCTCTTTTGGGAAAAGGAACTGCAAAGAAAGCTGGAATACGGAGCATTTGGCGAAAATTTAACGATCAAGGGTCTGCTGGAAGATGACGTTCATATCGGCGACATCTTTCAGCTGGGTGAAGCTGTTGTACAGGTGAGCCAGCCGAGGCAGCCTTGCTATAAACTAACCGTAAGGTACGGTGTACCCGAGATGATACTGAAGGTACAGGACACCGGATTTACGGGTTTTTATTTTCGCGTACTGAAAGAAGGGTTCGTCTGTAAGGATCGTGGTCTGAAACGAATCTCACGCCACCCTAAAGGCATCACGATTTCTTACGCAAATCGCATCAAGCATCATGAAAAGAACAATATTGAGGGGATCAAAAAACTTCTCGAGGTGGAGGAACTGTCGGCAAATTGGCGGGCATCATGTTTAAAACGGCTGAACGGTTTTGAGCCGGATGACCGCGAAAGGCTGACGGGAGGTCTGAAGCAGAGACCTTAATCCAAAAGGAAAAAAATCCTCTGCCGATCGGCAGAGGATACCTGTTAAATGGAGCGGATAATTCCGCCTTCCACTCTTTGAGCGGCACCGTTGATGGCCGCAGCTTTTTCGGAAGAGAGATAGACGATCGTACTCGCCACTTCTTCCGGTTTTGCATAGCGCTGAATCAAAGAAGTCGGCTCATTCACTTTGAAATAGTCTTTGACAAAAGTGTCTAAATCGGTTTTCTCCTGAGCGGCGGCTCCCTCCATATAATTGGCGACGCCTTCCGTCCATGTAGGTCCGGGAAGGACGGAGTTGACCGTCACATTTGTCCCTTTCGTCATTTCGGCCAAACCTCTTGATAAACTGATCAGAGCGGTTTTCGTCACCGAATAAGGGATCATCTGCGGAAGCGGTTTGATGCCGGCTTCGCTTGCCAAATTGAGAATCCTCCCCTTATTCCGCTTCAGCATGGCCGGCAGAAACGCGCGGCAAAGCCTGACTGCGCTTAAAACGTTTACTTCAAAATAGTTGAGCCACTCTTCGTCTGTCACCTCTGTGAAATCCTTCACTTCAAAGAAGCCCATATTATTGACGAGGACATCAAGCTCCCCGATTTTAGCGGTTTTTTCGACCAGTGCCCTGCTTTCTTCAGGATCGGATAAATCAGCGGCAATGCCGTGAACGTTTCCGTGCCGGGAAAGTTCTTCAACGACTGACTGGACTTTTTCTTCTGTCCGTCCGTTCACGATGACTTCAGACCCTTCCGCCAAAAAGGCTTCCGCCGTTGCTTTTCCAATACCTGCAGTAGAACCTGTCACGAGTACGAGTTTGTCTTTCAGCTGTAAATCCATATGCCATCAATCCTTGTTTTAAGAGTTAAGATGAAAAAAACATCTAATGAACAGTATATCGCAGCTGGATACCTCGGTCGAAAATCGTGCTTGACGTTTTATTGTTTCTTGTCTTTTAAAATCTTATGAATATCTTCCATCGGACGGAGCCAATTCTTTTTCATCACTTCAGCCGCCAATTTCGGATCGTTTTTTTCAAAAGCGGCGATGATTTCCCAATGCTCGGCGGCAGACTGCAGTTTCGGAGCAGACGGCCGATTGAAAAACACATACTTCATCCGTCTGACATGAAGCTGCAGAACGGCGGAAAACTGAAGAACATACGGGTTTTTAGCCGCTTCTGTAATCAAATGGTGGAACTGTTCGTCCAGTTCGGCTGCATCGTGGTTCCGCTCCTCTTTAAAAGCGGCTTCGTATTGAGCCGCGAGTTTTTTGAGCTCGGCGATCTCTTCTTCAGTCAAAAGCGGAGCGGCCAGTTCTGCCGCCAGAGCCTGAAGATGTGCGAGCGGAGGATAGACGGCCAGCGCATCATCGGGATGAATGAGCGTGATCTTTGTTTCTTTTCCCGGCTTCATTTCCACAAAACCTTGAGATTCCAGAAGCTGGAGCGCTTCTCTGACCGGTGTGCGGCTGACGCCGAGCGCTTCGGCCAGATCGGCGTCAGTGACTTTTTCACCAGGTTCAAGAGTTCCGTCAACAATCCAGCGCTGCAATTGATGAAACGCTTTTTCCTTTGCTGAAAGTCTGACCTGCGGCGTATAGTTTTTCGGTATCGGCATAAAATCACCCTTTCTCTATATGCAATATATCGTAAATACTTTAGCAAAAACAACGTTTTTTCAGTTGAAAATCTCCTTTTCAGAATCTCATATACAGACCTGTGTCGATTATAGTATAATAATTCCGAAATTAGGACACGAATGAGTCAGAAAGGCGCTGCCCGGAAGCAGCTAAGAGGAGAGCCGGCGAGAGAGCCTCCCGCGAGCAGTTCGGCTGGCCGGGAGCGATCAACCGAAAGCCGGAATAACAGCCTGGATGATGACCGCGTTATCTGCGAAGACAGATGCGGTATAAGCGATGTGCTCTTTTTTTGTACGTTCCTGGTTTGCTGCATCTTTACTGAGTAGAGATGTTTTTATTTTATCCCGAGGAGGAAGCAGAATGAAGAAGTTAGGGCTTTTATTGCTGTCACTGCTGTTGGCCGCCGGTGTTCTTAGCGGCTGCGGTCAAGCGCAAAAACCGGCAGAACAGCAAAAACAGGAGAAGGCGGCTGAAGCGTTTCCTGTCACCATAAAAGATGCTTCAGGACAAGAGGTCAAAATTGAAAAAGAACCGAAGAAAATCGTCTCTCTGATGCCGAGCAATACCGAAATTACATACGCCCTCGGCCTGGGGAAGAAAGTCGTCGGCGTGACGGATTTTGATACATATCCAAAAGAAGTGAAAAAAGTTGAAAAAATCGGGGGCATGGAATTCAACACAGAAAAAATCATTTCGTTAAATCCCGACTTGGTCTTGGCCCACGCTTCCAGCATGCAGAGTGCCAAAGAAGGGCTGAAGCAGCTGGAGGATGCAGGAATTACGGTGGTGACCGTGAATGATGCGGCCTCTTTTAAAGAGGCGTACCGTTCCATCGAAATGATCGGAAAAGCTGCCGGCGCAGAGGATCGAGCGGCAAGCCTGATCAAAGGCATGAAATCTGACCTGGCTGACATAAAAGAAAAAGCCGTCGGCATATCTAAAGACGATCAAAAGAAAGTATTTGTCGAAGTATCTCCGGCTCCTGACATTTATACGACCGGAAAAGGCACCTTTATGGATGAAATGCTTGAAGCGATCCATGCGGAAAATGCCGCTTCCGCGCAGAAAGGCTGGACCAAAATAACGGAAGAAGCGATCGTCAAGCTGAATCCCGATGCGATCGTGACGACAAACGGTGAATCCGCTGTCAACGACATTAAAAAACGAAGCGGCTGGAGCGGTGTAAAAGCCGTCAAAAATAACGAAGTATACGACGTGGACCCTGACCTCGTGACCCGTCCGGGACCGCGATTGATCAAAGGGGTCGAAGAGCTTGCTGAACATATTTACCCTGACGTTTTTAAGAAATAACCGCTTCGCGGCATATGCCTTCAGCCTGATGTTTCTGTCGGCATCTGTTCTTATGGGAATCTCTATCGGATCTTTGGAGATTCCCATTCCTTCTATAATCAAGGTTTTTTTGGACGAATGGTTTGGCATTCAAGGGCTAAATCCCGATCCGACAGAGGCGAGCATCATCATGAAAATCAGACTGCCGAGGGTGGTGCTGGCCGCTCTTGTCGGCGCGGGGCTTGCTGCTGCGGGTGCCGGATTTCAGGGGCTCTTGAAAAACCCGCTCGCAGATCCGTATACGCTCGGCATTTCGTCAGGCGCGGCCGTCGGTGCAGTGGTCACGCTGTTTTTTGGGATTCAGCTGCCGGTGATCGGAAGTTTTACACTGCCGTTTTTAAGCGTTGCCGCGGCCGTTGTCGTGATTTTTTTAGTTTTGTTCTTTGCGCGGCTCGTACACCCTTCATTGACCCTGTCTGCTTTGATTTTGACAGGAATCATCTTCAGTTCCTTTTTGGGAGCGCTTATTTCTCTCATGATCGCATTGACCGGCGATGATTTAAAACCGATCGTCCACTGGCTGCTCGGCAGCGTATCGATGAGAGGCTGGGGCTATGTCGCGCTGTTTCTGCCCTTTTTTGCCGCGGGTGCTGCCGCACTTCTGATCAGCGGGAGAGAACTGAATGTGATGACTTATGGCGAGGAAAAAGCGAGGCTCCTCGGTGTGAATGTGAAGCGAAGTAAGTATGTCGTTCTGTTGGCGGGAGCTATTTTAACTGGCAGTGCGGTTGCTGTGTCTGGAACCATTGGCTTTGTCGGCCTCGTCATTCCGCATTTTATCCGGCTTTTCTCTATTACGGATCACCGTCATCTTCTGCCGCTCTCGATGCTGAACGGCGCTTCGTTCCTTGTGCTGTCAGATCTTTTGTCGAGAACCATCATTGAGCCGTCCGAGCTGCCGATCGGCGTTATTACCGCACTGATAGGAGCGCCTGTTTTCGGGTTTATTTTGATTCGGCGCTACCGGGGAGGGCGAATTCATGATTGATGTCATCCGTGTGTCCGGCGGCTACGGAAAAACGGATGTCTTACAGGACATCAGCTTTGCTGTAAAGCCGGGTGAATTTTTAGGAATTCTTGGTCCGAACGGCAGCGGAAAAACGACTTTGCTGAACATGTTGTCGGGAACAATCGCGCCTCGAAGCGGCGAGGTGCTGCTTGAATGCCGTTCAGTCAAAGCGTACCAAACGAAGGAGCTCGCTCGCAAAATGGCGGTCCTTCCTCAAAAAACGGAGCAGGCTTTTTCCTTTACGGTGGAGGAAACGGTACAGTTTGGCCGCTACGCGTATCAATCAGGCCTTTTTCGGCAGCTGACAGCGGAAGACCATGATATCGTGAAGAGGGTGATGAAGCAGACAGACACGCTTCGTTTCGCTCAAAAATCCATTCATGAGCTGAGCGGCGGAGAGCAGCAGCGGGTGTATTTAGCGCAGGCACTTGCCCAGGAACCCGAATATTTGCTGCTTGATGAACCGACGAGTTTTCTCGATTTGTCATTTCAAAAGAGTCTGCTTGATTTAATGAAACAAGAAACGGCTGCATCCAAACTTGCAGTGGTCGGGGTGTTTCATGATGTGAATATTGCGAGTTTATACTGTGACCGCCTGCTGTTGTTGAAAGATGGAAAAGCGGAAGTTCTTGACCGCCCGGAAGCTGCCCTTTCTGCCGAGGGTATCGGAAGAGTGTATGATACAGGCATCACAGCGCTGGACCATCCTCAGCGTGCAAATCCGCAGTTTACGATCAAGGCGAAAACCATCCCGGAGAAAACCGAGCCCCTCTTTTCAAAAGAGCGAATTGAACAATATTTGCCGCATGGCATCGCATTTTCGGCAGACTGCCCGCTGCGTCTTCTCTCCTCTGAAGCAGGCTTTGCGTGGAGGCGAAAGCTTGTCTTCGCAAGCGGAAACAACTCTGGATGGCCGCATGACATGTCAGCCTATGAACAGGAAACGCTGTTAATCCAACATGATGTTGAATTGGCTGACTGTCAGATTGTGTCGGAAAACGGTGATCTTTGCATCGTCGGTATGAAAGATACGGCGGGGCGTTTGATCATGTGGGTGTTAGTTGACGGCTGTTTGCAAGATGGTCAATTTGTGACGGCGATAAGCGTTGCAGCAAATGCCGCAGCCCAGCACCATGTTCCGTGCAGCGATGTGCTTGTAGCGGCCACTCAATCCGGCCGGTCAGCGGATCAAACCGCTTTTTTTACAGCAATTCAAAATAAAACAGCGGCTTGTGTGAAAGCTTTAAAAGGTTAATTTGGGCCTGTCTTTTGATATGTTTCTCTATGCAGCTGTTATAAACAACAAGGATACTATAGAAACAAGTAATAAAGAGGGGAGAATGACATGAAACTATACACAAAAACGGGCGATCAGGGAAAAACGAGTTTAATTGGCGGAAAGGCTGATAAAGATCATCTTAGAGTGGAAGCGTACGGCACACTGGATGAAGCAAACAGTTTCATCGGGCTGGCTCAGTCTTATTTAAAAGCGGAAAAAGCGCTGTTTCAAGATGTTCTGTCAGAGTTGACCGTCATCCAGCATGAGCTGTTCGACTGCGGCACTGATTTGGCGCATGTCAATGTTCAGGAAGAAGGCAAGCTCAAGGCTGAATCAATCACCATGCTTGAAGAACGAATTGATGCCTATGTCGAGGAAGCGCCGCGGCTGACCAAGTTTATTCTTCCGGGCGGAACAGAAGCGGCTTCATTTTTGCATGCGGCGAGAACGGTCATCAGAAGAGCTGAACGAAAGATTGTCGCTTTGGCCAAAGAAGAAGACATTCCGCCGCTTGCGCTGCCATACGTCAACCGACTGTCCGATTATTTATTCGCGGCGGCGCGCATTGTCAACCACCGGCTCGGGGAAGTGGATATCGAATATAAACGAAGCGCTGATGTATTCCGGACAAAGAAAAAATCATGAATGAGCCATCCGCCAATCGTCATCGAACAGAAAAGGGGCCGATTGATCAATTCAAGCCGTTTTCCGGCAGGGGAAAACGGCTTTTTGTCGTAAACTTTAAGTAAGCGTTTTCAAAGAGAGGAAGTGTTCAAGTGGTTAATCGGGAGGCAGCTGCTATACGGCTGACGGTTTCGAAGGATGGAGACGGCGAATTTCAAACCGTTCAAGAGGCGATCGATGCTTTGCCTGAGTACAGTCGGGAACAGAAAGTGATATTCATTAAAAAAGGAGTTTACAAAGAAGTCGTTCATATTCCGGCTACAAAGCCGTTTGTGAAGCTGCTCGGCGAAAATCGTTACGAGACTGTGATTACGTATGACAACTATGCCGGAAAAGAAAAGGAAGGAGGAGGGAAATACGGCACGACCGGAAGTTCAAGCGTATTTATTTATGCGGATCATGTTGAAGCCGAAAATTTGACGTTTGAAAACTCGTTCGACCGCACGAAAGTCGACACGACCGATACGCAAGCGGTGGCGGTTTATGCGAAAGGAAACAGAATGACGTTCAAGCATGTCAGATTTATAGGCAGACAAGATACACTGTTTGTCAATGATGGTACACAATATTTTTATCAATGCTATATAGAAGGCGATGTCGATTTCATTTTCGGAGGAGCAAGAGCCGTGTTTGAAGAGTGCCAGATCCATAGCGCTGACCGCGGGTCCGCTACAAACAACGGTTATGTGACAGCTGCGAGCACGCATATCGCAAAGCCGTTCGGTTTATTGATGACAAACTGCCGACTGACAAGCGATGCCGCAGATGGAACGGTATACCTCGGGCGCCCTTGGCATCCGGGAGGAGACCCCGACGCCATCGCCAGTGTACTATATCACCGCTGCGATTTAGGCGCACACATCAAGCCTGAAGGATGGACGGATATGTCGGGCTTTTCGGCAGCCGATGCCAGATTGTATGAATACGGGAATACGGGTCCGGGTGCGATATCACATGAGGATCGAAGGCAGCTTGCCGATCATGAGGCTGAGAACTGGACAGTTGAAAACGTATTGGACGGCTGGAATCCTAAAGTTGAATCATAGCAAGGCAATATGCAGAAAGACCGCTCTCTGGCTGAGATGAGCGGTCTTTTTATGCAAGCAGGTCCGATGTGCCGTACGACCAGGGTCGTACGGCAAAATCAATCTGTGACTCGTTTTGTCGAAGTCTGAAATTGACTATAGTAAAGACATGAACGAGAAAGGAGGAGCAAATATGAATATAAATGGAAAGTCCATCATCGGCTTTTTTCTAATCCTTTTTGGCGTCTCCCTGTTCTTCGGCGGATTGGTTACAGGTGCTATTGGAGCATTGCTTCTATTCTATTCCGTGAAAAAATGGAAGGAAGGACGCCAGTTTGCCGCGGTACTGGCCGCGATCTTCGGCATCATGTTTCTGGGAGGGTCATTGCCGTTTCTGATCGGCATTGCGGTTGCTGCAGCGATGGTGTATTTCGGATGGAAAATGATGAAGCAGGATGACAAACAGGATGACATCCTTTATTCAGAGAAAACGGAGCCTTCCGCAGCTTCATATGACACAGGCTTTGATGCAGAGTGGGAAGACTTTTTGAAAAAGAATAAATAATATTTTAGGAGGACGAAATCATGGCTTTAAAAAGAATCAGAGACATGTTTGTCGCATCAGTAAATGAAGGATTGGATAAGCTTGAGAACCCCCGGGTGATGCTGAATCAATACGTACGCGACATGGAAAGCGATATCGCCAAGGCGAAGCATACCATCGTCAAGCAGCAGACAATTGAACATAGTTTTAAAGGAAAAGTGGAAGAAGCCGAAAAGCTTGCTGTCAAGCGAAGAAACCAGGCTCAGCTCGCTTTTGATGCGGGTGAAGAAGAACTTGCTAAAAAGGCGCTCTCAGAAATGAAGTATTTTGAAGAAAAAGCTGCTGAATATAAGGATGCTCACCAGCACGCGAAAAAGCAGCTTGCCGAATTAAAGGAACAGCTTGAGACACTCGAAATGAAACTGCGTGATGTCAAAGACCGCAAGCATGCGCTGATCGCCAGGGCAAACGCGGTGAAAGCGAAAGAACATATGAATGCATCATTTAATAAAATCGACAGCGAAAGCGCCTACCGGGAATTTATGAGAATGGAAAACCGCATTGAAGAGATGGAAACAAAGGCGAACAGCTATGCTGAATTATCCGCTTCACCAAGCAGCCCATTCGGCCGCCTTGAATATGCAAAAGAGGTGGAAGAAGAGCTGGAAAAAATGAGGGCTAAAAAGACAGGCTTGGAAAAGCAGACGCCTGCGGGAAATGCATAAACGAATAGGGGCTCTCACAGGCCCCTTATGCAATTTTTGATTTCTTTCATAGATCATTTTCCTTATAATAAGGAGCATACACTTACTAGCCGAAAGGGTAATCCAAATGAAAAAAACGGTTGGAAAACTGCTGATCATCGCCGGCATTCTCATCCTTGCCGGCATGATGCTGAATGGGCGCGAAGGTTTTTCTTTTTTCGGCTTCGATGACGAGTCAGCCCGCACATATCATGCACAGGCAAAAGACATCGATAAAATTGATATTGATGCAAAGAGCATAACAGTCAACATTCAAGCTGAAAACCGCGATGATATAAAAGCCGAGATTTCGGGAAAAAACGTCCGGCTTGATTCGTCTGAACAGGGGCGTACACTCCGGTTTTCCGCTGATTCGAAGGGCTTTTGGCCGTTTTTCTGGAATAAAAAAGAGCTGATTGTCAAGATCCCTTCTGAATATAAAGGAGATCTGTCGATTTCTTCGGGAAGCGGAAATGTCAAACTGTCCGGCGGCGGTCTGCATTTGCGAAATGTAGCCTTGAAGTCTGGAAGCGGCAGCCTCAAGGCCGATGATCTTCAGGTGGTAAACCTTTCTGTAAAAGGGACCTCGGGGTCGGTCAGGCTGGAAAACATTCAAACCACAGATGGTGACATCCGCTCCACATCCGGTAATACAAAACTTGAAAATGTCACCGGCAGACTGAGCATCAAACAGACTTCTGGCAATTTGCGCGCTTCATTTACAGAGATCAATGATCCTCTGAGCATCAAACAAACATCCGGAAACACCAAGCTTAAACTTCCCGATGATGCCGACATCAGTCTAAAAGCCGAGTCGACAAGCGGAAACATCAGTCATTCCTATTCATTTGACCAAGTCACCAATGAGAAACGGACGCTGACTGGAAAAAAAGGAAATGGAAAAAATAAAATCGACATCTCTATCACGAGCGGGAATGTCTCTATTGAGTAATCAACAAAAAGAAAGGGGGCTCGGGTCAGCATGCGTCTTACTAAAAACCAGCTGATCGGACTGATCATCGTACTCTTCGGAATCAGCATATTTTTGCAAAACAGCGGGCTTGGAGACGCGTTATTCTGGCCGCTCGCTTTTCTTTTTGCCGGTTATTTTCTCCATAAATATTCCCGCCGCTGGCTCGGCTCTGTCATGTATATCTTTGCGGGCTTTCTGCTGCTGAAGGACATCTTCAGCATTACATTTAGCCTGTTCGGCTTCTTCTTTGCCGCTTTCTTAATTTATGCGGGGTACCGGCTGGTGACAAATCAGCCGGTATTTGACCGCCATAAGCCGAAAGGCAGGGAGAAGGAAAAGACGGATTCCAAGCCGCTTCAGGAGAAGAACAGCCCGGGACAGCGCAGCTTTTTTTTCGGCGATGTAAAATTGATGAAAACACCTTTTGACTTAAATGACTTGAATATCTCCGGATTTATCGGTGACGTGAAAATCGATTTGTCAAAAGCGATTATTTCTGAGGGAGAAAACACCATCGTCATCACGGGGTTGATCGGAGATGTCGATATTTACATCCCGTCCGACCTTGAAGTGTCCATCAGTTCTTCTGCGTTCATTGGAGACATTGACGTTATCGGCGGCCGAAAAAGCGGCATCGGCAATCAAATCTATACCGAGACAGAGAATTACGAGCAGTCGGCACGACGGGTCAAAATTTCGATTTCGCTGTTTATCGGCGATGTGGATGTGCGGTTCATATGAGAACGAACAGGCTTGCAAACATTCAATGGCGCGCCGTCCGCTTATCCCTTGGTGTCAGCTTTACGATTTTTCTTGCTGTATTGGGCTTTATGCTGTTTTACTACCAGTTGGATCCGAGGGTGCTTATCGTTTCCAGGTGGTTCGGGATTCCGTTTATCGCGCTTCTCGCATTGATCAGCGCAGCTGTCGGATTCGGATCAGGTTATATGTTCGGCAATCAGCTGAAAAAACGGCTTGAAAAGCTGATCGAATCCATTCTAAAGTACGAAAACGGCAACTTTGCCTACCGGATTCCGTCGCTTGGAGACGATGAGATCGGACTGGCCGCTGACCAGCTCAATGAGATGGCCAAACGGATCGAAAGACAGGTTGCCTCTTTGCAAAAGCTCTCCAACGAGAGAGCGGAATGGCAGGATCAAATGAAAAAATCGGTGATCTCTGAAGAGCGGCAGCGTCTTGCTCGCGAATTGCATGATGCGGTGAGCCAGCAGCTGTTTGCGATTTCCATGATGACTTCGGCGGTATTGGAGGGAATCGATGCTGCCGCTGACGAAAAGCTCGCTCAAAGGCTGAAAATGGTCGAAAAAATGGCGGCCGACGCCCAGAATGAAATGAGGGCGCTGCTTTTGCATTTACGACCTGTTACCCTTGAAGGGAAGGGGCTAAAAGAAGGGCTTGCAGACCTTTTGAAAGAATTTAAAGCAAAACAGTCGGTCGACATCGATTGGGAGATCGAGGATGCAGGCAAACTTCCGAAAGGTGTGGAAGACCACCTGTTCAGGATCGTTCAAGAAGCGCTCTCAAACGTGTTCCGGCATTCAAAAGCGACAAAAGTCACCGTCAGACTGCTGCTCAGGAACAAACAGCTCCAGTTGAAAGTCATTGACAACGGTGAAGGATTTATGATGGACGCCGTCAAAACATCTTCGTACGGGCTGAACTCGATCAAGGAAAGGGCCAGCGAAGTCGGCGGAGTGGCCGAAATCATTTCATTTACGGGAAAAGGAACACAGGTTGATGTGAAGGTCCCGATTTTTGAACAACAAAAAGGAGAGGCTTAAAAGGTGATTCGAGTATTGTTAATTGATGATCATGAAATGGTGAGAATGGGGCTGGCCGCTTTCCTGGAATCCCAGCCTGATATTGAAGTGATTGGAGAGGCTTCAGACGGGAAGCGCGGTGTTGAATTGGCGCTTGAAACCAAACCCGACGTGATTTTGATGGATCTTGTGATGGAAGGGATGGACGGAATTGAGGCCACGAAAGAAATCTGCCGGCAGCTTGCCGATCCGAAAATTATCGTTCTGACAAGCTTCGTTGATGATGACAAGGTCTATCCGGTCATCGAAGCCGGAGCGCTCAGCTATTTGCTGAAAACGTCGAAAGCGAGTGAAATCGCCGATGCGATCAGGGCTGCGAGCGTTGGAGAACCAAAGCTTGAAGCCAAAGTTGCAGGAAAAGTGTTGTCCAGGCTGAGACATTCAGCCGGCGAACAGCCCCTTCATCAATCGCTGACAGCGAGAGAATTGGAAATTCTCAAGCTTGTAGCAGAAGGCAAAACGAACAAAGATATTGCAGAAGAATTATTTATCACCATTAAAACAGTTAAAACGCATGTGACAAACATCCTTTCCAAGCTTGAAGTCGACGACCGGACACAAGCCGCAGTCTACGCCCACCGAAACAAACTTGTCGACTGACAAAACAAAAAAACAGCTTTCTCAAGAAAGCCGTTTTTCACCCGTTCCAATATTTTCGGTCCTCATCTGCAGGAAGAGTGAATGAATCTGTTTCAACTGTGCTGGCGGTAAGTTGGGCGGTCTCGTTTTCCTCGCGTGCATGTTCGCCCGCTGTGCCGTTTTGGCAAATGATGCCGAGCCGCTCGGCCACTATGGCATTGTGCTTCTCCTGCAAGTCGATCAGTTTGCCGATGCCTAGCAAAATGAATCCGCCGATGAAGCAAAAAAACGGAGTGGTGAGGTATGTGCCGATCGTAAAGAAAAGCATCGACTGCGAATCCTCCATAAACGGATCATAAGCGACATCACTGATAATGAATCCGGACAGAATGACTCCCGCTGCAATCAAAAAAATGCCTGTCATGTGCAATATCCGCTTCAAGCTCATCACCCTTTCACACACATTTTAACAGAAAAACAGGCCGCTATCTGCTTTTTGTCGAACCTTTTGTCCCAAAGTCCTGAATCGTCGCTTTAATGTGAAAATCGATATCGGCTTCGCTGAAGTGCTTATCCCAATTGGATCTGTCTCTTTCCCATTCCTTCGGAAAATTGATCCGCGCATTGTCGGAAAGATCGGTGACGTCCGTTTTAATATCGTGCTGCAGGACATGGATCAGCTGCTCAACCCGCTTTTCGATGTCTCTTTGAACCGATTTCTCTATGTTTTTAATATATTGATCATTAAAAGAATCCTCTCCCAGATACCAGTCCTCTGACAGCCTTCCTTTAATATTGGCATTGATGACAAATTTGTATTTTCCGTTCTGCCTCATCGCCCGCACGCGGTGTGTCATCGAAAACACTTCATACGAGAACAAATGTCCATCATGCTTTGAGTCGATCACCCCTCCGTTTACATGGCCCGTTAATAAATTCAGCGCTTCAATCTGAGGGGGCGAAAGATTTGCATGATATTTGCTGTTTTTGATCACGGCGCCTCCTTCAAGCTGAAGCTGTCCCTTTTCGACGACAACCTTTGGCATGATAAAAGACAAATCAGACTGCATTTTGATTGAAATGTCGCCCAATGTGACAGGCTTGAGCAGCTTGATCGTTGAGGCTCTGTTTTCAGAGATGTTGTGGATCACGTCAGACGCGGGATCTCCGGCATCGTCAATCTTCAAAATGCTGCCGGCCGCCCGGGGCGTCATATAGACCTCACTGCTCCTTCTGATGCTGTTGTCCCGGATAAACTGATTGATCAACGCTTCCAGAGAAATATCGGACACAAGTTCCTCCGAGAAAATCAGGACTTGCAGATGCTGCGAGAATACCGGAAAATTTTTTAAAGCGGTGGAACGAATGGTTTGATGAACCGTATTTCCAGAGGTGGACACCACTTTGGTCGGATCCTGGGCGCTGCCGTCTTGTCCGATCTTTTTAGGAACGAGAAACTGGTACGTCAATTTCACCTTTTTATCATCCTCACCTTTATCGAGGGCAAGGCCGATGGCGATGCTGAGCTTTTCGATCTGTCTGCTGTCCCAGCAGCCTGTTAAAAGAAGAAGCAGGGACAAGACGGCTAACAATCCCTTTTTTTTCACGATGACGTAAACCTCCTTTTGACGGACACGAGCAAAAAGATCAGAAGCGGGAGCACGCAGAAGACAACGATAAAGATATACCCAAGGTAATCGCTGAAGGCGCCGACCTGGTTGGCGTCCCGCGGTACAAGAGATGCCAGATAAACGATGGCGCCGATGAAGAGGACGTTTTTTTTTACAGGCCAACCGAATACGTTTTCAAGTCCTGAGGCGGCAAAGTACGTATAGACGACAAATGTTGTGAAAAACTGGATCGTCCAAATGACGAGCAAAAAAGATTCGAACCTTTCGATGAAAATTCCTCTTATCTCAAAAGACTGAAATAAAGAGATCGTCGGCCATGTCATTGTCATAACCTCAGTCGCTGTCAGCGCCCCGACAACGACTGTGAAGGTGAGAATGTATAAGAAGAGCGGGATCCCAAATCCGATCGCGGATGCCTTAAAAAGCTTGTCTTTGTTTTTGACGTATTTCGGCAGAAACATCATCAGCTCCACCCCTAAAAATGATATGGAAACCACCGTCAAAGCTCTGCTGACCGGCTCCAATCCAAGGCCGAGGACAGGGCGTAAATGGTTCAGCTGAAACATATTCATGCTCAGTCCGTAAACGACGAGAAGAACGACGATCGTAATGGACAGAAAGAACGGAAATAACTTTGACATATCGCTGAGACCGCCGATCACCAAATAAATTGCACAAACGATAAAAGCAAAAATTGTCACGCTCATCGGTGTGAACTGAAGCAGGAAAAACTTTGCCATTTCGGCCATTGCCCTCGCTTCAAAGCTGGCCACGCCCATGAAGTATAAAACGATTAAAAGGTTGAGAATATTCCCGATCATAAAGCCGCAGCCTTCTCTTGTGTAATCAAAAAAAGACAGGACGTTGTGCTTTTTAACGATTTTGGCATTGATGTAGATAATGAGAAAAAAGACGAGCCCCTCTACGATCAATACGATCCATCCGTCGGGCGACAGCGTCTTTTGCGTCAGCGCCCTCGGCAGCGTCAGCAGGCCTGCCCCGAGCATTGTGCTCGTAATGATCGAAGCGGCTTCATACGTGCTAATCCGATCGTGCTGATTTCTTGGATCCATTTTCAGGGTTCACCTCCCGGTCTTTTGTTGGCAGACGAATGATGGCTTCATCGGTATGTTTTAAGCTGAAAAAATGGTTCGGGTTAAAATACGGGATGCCGAAGCTTCTTTGCCTGACTAAATGGGTGAAGATGACGAGCATGCATAATATGATCCCGTAAAGCCCGAACACGGCTGCAGCTACCATGGAAATAAACCGCAGCACGCGAAACGACAGGCCCATGCCGTATTGCGGCACAGTAAATGACGCAAGAGCGATAATGCTGACGATGATGACCATCACGGAGCTGACGATATTGGCTTCGACCGCCGCCTGTCCGATGACGACGCCTCCCACGAGGCCGATCGTCTGGCCGAGCGGATTGGGAAGCCGCAGTCCCGCTTCCCTTAAGAGCTCGATCGTTACTTCCATAATCAGCGCTTCAAGGAGCGGCGGAAACGGCACATTTTCGCGCGTGCTTGCAATCGTAACAGCGAGTGCTGTCGGCAGCATGCCTTGATGAAAAGACACAAGCGAAATATAAAACGCCGACAGGAACAGGGTGATGAAAATTGAGCTGAACCTGAGAAATCTGATTAAGGTCGCGGCGATCCACCTTTCGTAAAAATCGTCCGGGGACTGCATCACCATGCCGAAAGAAACGGGAACGATCAGGGCAAACGGCGAGTAATCGACAAAGATGGCGATCCGTCCATTAAACAGCGCGGAAGATACCTTGTCAGGCCTTTCGGTGTTCTGAATTTGCGGGAACGGAGAGTACTTATTATCCTCGATTAATTCTTCAAGAACGCCCGAATCTTGAATATCATCCAGCCGAATCTTTTTGAGGCGTTTTTTAAGATCTTTAATGATCGAATCGTCCGCTTTGCCCTGGATATAGAGAATGGTCGCGTCTTTAAACTTACTCTTGCCGAGCGGGATTTTTTCCACGGTCAGTTCTTGATCCGGGACACGCTGTCTGACCAGGGCCACATTTGTATCGACATCCTCGATAAAACCGATTTTCGGGCCTCTGACGACGTTTTCCGTATTCACTTCTCCAAGGCTTCTTTTCTTTTTCTCGGCTGTCGGCAGCGCAAAAATAACATTCATGCCATTGATCAAGAGCAGGCACTTTCCTTTGAAAATCGCGTTGATGGCGTCTTTCTCTTTTGTGACGGGTTCCGCATTCAGCTCATTTAAACGGAGCCGGACATCCTCCAGTGAATAAGAGCTGTCATCGGAGACCAGCAATTTTGCGGCTTTTTGGATTTTCTTGTCGTCATTCAAATCTTTAAAGTACAAAAAGTAAAAAATGATTCCGTTTTTCAGCATTTTTTTGTTTTGAACCAGATCATCGTTGTGCTCAAGATGGGGAAGGAGAATTGCGAGATTCTCATGGATGTGTTCCTTGAATTCCGATTGAGTCATGATCGTCACCTGCCCTGGTGTTTCTGGAATTTGATATAGGTTATCTTTTCCTGTTAAAAAAACAATATACTGTGTTACAGTAGTGTTTGGTGAAATTTTCATTGAACAGAGACGGAGTGAGAAAAGTTGGCGCAGATCAGGCTTACGGGGAAACCGGAAGAGATTGAACGCATTATCCAATCTTTTTCTAAGCATTATGAGGTTTCATATGTATCGAAAGAATACGGCAAGACAAACCCGAAATATAAATATGCAAAAGATTCCCGAGTTTATATTGAGCTAAAATTAAAATAAAGATAAAATTTAAATGGAAGGGTTTTATCGATTTTTATCGAAATATAGATTATTGCAGATTTAGAGAAGGAAGGGATTCGAAAGTGGATTACAGAATTGAAAAAGATACGATGGGTGAAGTTAAGGTTCCCGCCGATAAGTTTTGGGGAGCCCAAACCCAAAGAAGCAAAGAGAACTTTAAAATCGGTTCAGAGAAAATGCCGCAGGAAATTGTGTATGCGTTTGCAATTTTAAAAAGAAGCGCCGCGATTGCCAATGAAAAGCTTGGCAATCTTGAAGCGGAAAAAAAGGAAGCGATTGTTTCCGTATGCGATGATATTTTAGAAGGACAGTATGACAGCCATTTTCCGCTGGTCGTCTGGCAGACCGGGAGCGGAACACAGAGCAACATGAATATGAATGAAGTCGTGGCAAACAGGGGAACGGCTTATTTGCAGGAAAAAGGCTCAAGCCTGAAGATTCATCCGAATGATGACGTCAACCGCAGCCAAAGCTCTAACGACACATTCCCGACAGCGATGCATGTGGCTGCTGTCCTCGCGATTCACGATAAACTGATCCCGGCGATTGACCGCTTGAGAGGCACGCTGCATGAAAAAGCTGAAGCGTTCAAAGACATTGTCAAAATCGGCCGCACTCATTTGCAGGACGCGACACCGCTGACATTGGGACAGGAAATCAGCGGCTGGGTATACATGCTGGACCGTTCTAAAGAGATGATCCTTGAAGCGGCTGACAAAATCCGCGACCTTGCCATCGGCGGAACTGCCGTGGGAACAGGCATTAATGCTCACCCTGAATTCGGAAACACTGTTGCCGGAGAGATCAGCGCCTTGACAGGACAGACATTCAAAAGCTCGCCTAATAAGTTTCATGCGCTGACAAGCCATGATGAACTGACACACGTGCATGGCGCACTTAAAGCGCTTGCAGCAGATCTCATGAAAATCGCCAATGATGTCAGATGGCTTGCAAGCGGACCGCGCTGCGGAATCGGCGAATTGATTATTCCGGAAAATGAGCCGGGAAGCTCGATCATGCCTGGAAAAGTAAACCCTACGCAAAGCGAAGCGCTGACAATGGTCGCATCCCAGATCATGGGGAATGACGCAACGATCGGCTTTGCCGCGAGCCAGGGGAACTTTGAGCTGAACGTCTTTAAACCGGTGATTATTTACAACTTCCTGCAATCCGTTCAGCTTCTTGCCGACGGCATGAATTCATTCCATGACAAGTGTGCCGTGGGAATCGAGCCTAATCGGGAAACAATTGAAAAGAACCTGACCAATTCTCTCATGCTGGTTACGGCTTTAAACCCGCACATCGGATACGAAAATGCGGCGAAAATCGCGAAGCTGGCCCACAAAGAGGGGCTGACGCTGAAAGAAGCGGCGCTCAAGCTGAACCTTTTAACAGAGGAGCAGTTCGACGAAGTTGTAAAACCTGAAGAAATGGTAAAACCGAAAGCATAATCAACAACCGGCTGCATGTATTGCAGCCGGTTTTGTTTTGCGGATCATCCGTGCGGATGGTGCATGTCTTTTTTGATCAATTCCGCGAGTTTGTCCGTTTCTTTTCGAATCGCGTCATATTCCTTCAAGTTGAATATCATGCCTTTGATGATGGCGTTTTTGCGCTTTTCTTTTCTAAGCTCTTTTTCCAGAATATCGAGGCTTTCGGCAAGGTCGGCAGGAGGAGCGCCGTTGTACTGCTTGTTCGCTTTGACCCGCATTTCATTGAGGAGGGCGTCTTTCAGCGGATCAAATGTGTAAAAGGGGCCGAACCACTTGTCTGCTTTTTCGAATGAGATCAGCGGCTGATCATTGCGCTTGATCATCCCCTTTGCCAAATCGTCGAGGCGGTTCAGCATGTGGTCGGCGAGAGACTGCAGGTCGAACGAATGGTGCAGCAAAATCATCAGCTCAAGATAAACATCGCTCATTCCGTTGATCATAAAGCACAGTTCGGCGCTGTACGGTTCAATGTCTTTGCCGTAAATGTTCTGGATGTTTTCGATGTGCAGCCTGAGCGTGGTTCTCCGCATTTTTTTCGCGAACGCTTCAATCTCTTCATTGATCGGCATTGACCGCTCATTAAACTGCATCGTGATAAACTCTTTGTGCTCCAAAATGTTTTCGAAAAAAACGACGAGCTGCATCCGGTACACATCGCGCGGGTGGTCATGCTCCGTTTTGATTTTCTGAATTCGGGTAAAGATTCTTTCATAGTAGTAGTGAAGGACTGAAAGGAGGAGCGCTTCCTTTGATTTAAAATAAATGTAAAAAGCGCCTTTTGACATTTGGCACTCTTTTGCAATCTCCTGAACTGAAGTAGAGCTGTATCCTTTTTTGGCGAAAAGTTTGATGGCTGTTTCAATAATGACTTTCTCTTTTTGTTTCATGGCTTTCACCTTCCTGAAAGATCGAACCCGAAAGCGGCTTTCGGCGGACCGTGGTGACTGGCGGGTCACTTTTTCTGCTCCGTTATATTTTTAACTTGATTGTAACTTGTTTTTTTGTTTGATATTATTTATATTATAAAGTAAGGTGACCGAGTGGTCAAAATTTGTGGAGAAAGGGTGAAGGTTGATGAAAGAAATCGATGATATGATCAGGCGTCTGCGCAGCAGGGGAATTAAGGTGGACAAAGTCAAATATCCAAAGCATGTCCTGTGCGAAAAGAAATGGATGAAAAAACCGAAAAACACGATGAAGCCTAGCTACCGGGATTTCAACGGCTATTCGTTTATATGAAAAAAGACTGCAGCGTCTACAGTCTAATTTCGCGGAACGGATATTGAGTAGCACACACCGGTTTGATCATTCCGAATGGTCATGTCAGCATGGTGGAGCGTCAAGATTCGTTTAACGATGCTGAGTCCAATGCCGAATTCGCCTTTCTTCCCTTTATTAAAAGGCTCATACAGGCTGGAAAGCATCTCTTCTTCAATGTGTGGTCCGTCATTTTTAATGGTGATCAACGTATGTTTTTTCGTCGACCTGACGCTGATTTCAATGCATGTCTCCGCATAGCGGATCTGGTTTTCAAGAACGTTTTCCAACAGCTTGCTCCATTGTTCTTGATCGCCCGTCAACATTGTTTCCTCTTCAAGATCAATCTTCCAGTTCAATTCTTTTTTGGACCATTTCAAGCGTTCAACAACTTCTTTAATGACCTCTTGTATATCAAAAGTTCCGTACTGTCTTTCTTGTCTCAGCAAATAATCAAGCTTTGTCAGATAAAGAAGATCCTTGATTTTCTTTTCAAGTTTTTCAGCTTCGCCTTCAATGACTTCAATCGTATTTTCCAAATCCCCTTTAGGGTAGATGCCGTCTTTGATCGACTGGGTGTACCCGCGGATGACCATGACCGGCGTTTTCAGATCGTGTGAGATGTTTTGCAGGAGCGTGCGTTCTGTCTCATCTTTCTGGATGAGTTTTTGCCGCATGTCCTCAATGGTGTGTCCGAGCTTGCCGATTTCGTCTTTCCTGTCGACAATCACGGGATCATCCCAATCCTGTTTAGAGATTTGTTTGACGTGTTTTTCAAGCGTGACGAGCGGTCTTGATAAATATTTGGCCAGCCAGATGGAAGGAATCCAGCTCAGCAAAATGACGACAATCAAAATAAACAGCAGCTGCTTAA
The DNA here is from genome assembly GCF_030449715.1 of Bacillus sp. LB7. Lineage (NCBI taxonomy): Bacteria > Bacillati > Bacillota > Bacilli > Caryophanales > Bacillaceae > Bacillus > Bacillus sp. LB7. The sequence goes on along the minus strand of NZ_JASGCA010000010.1, from coordinate 2,861 downwards.
ACAGCGTCTGGGACAAATCGTCCCTGTATGAATCAAGCGCATAGGACAACAGCAGAAACGTCTGGTCCTGGGTCTGGATTTTTTTGAGCACAAAGAAAATGTGTTCTCCGTTGACATTCTCCGAATACCTTTTTGAGGACTCGTCCTGTCTTTTGCCGAGCTTCTGAACCTTCTCGATAAATGAATCGGGGAGAATCTGCGGGCTTTGATAGACGGTTCCTCTCTCAGGCAGCAGGACGTGCTGAACGTGGCGGTTAGTGCTTCGCGAGCCGCTGCTTCCGCCGAAGCCTCTTTCCGGTGAATCGGAAAATCCGTATTCTGTCAGAACATGCTGCTCATTTTCAATATTTGTATAAATTTCGTCAGTAAAAAAGTTCTGCAATGTCGTCGAGAATAAAAACGTCAGCAAAATCGAGACCGTTAACAGGATGCCGCAAATGACACTCCAAATTTGAAAGGCGAGCGACCTGTTCTTCATGATTTCAACATCCTGTAGCCGAACCCGTAGATGGTTTCCACTTTCAGTTCGGGCATTTTCTTGCGCAGCCTTCTGACAAGATCGTCGACGACGCGGTCGGTTCCGAAGTAATCGTCTCCCCAGACGCTGACGAGGATATCCTCCCTTGAAAAGGCGCGGCCTTTGTTGTTTATAAATAGAAGCAGAAGATCAAATTCCTTTGACGTCAAATTGATCATGCTGCCATTTTCATAGACTTCTCTCAAGTCTTCATAGACTTCATAGCTGGAAACAGGCGTTCCTTTTTTTATTTCTCCCGGTTCTTCTTTATATATCAGTTTGAGCAGCTTTTGCACGCGGATGATCAGTTCCCTGGGGAGAAACGGCTTAGATATATAGTCACTGCTGCCCAGTTCGAGCCCCAGCACTCTGTCAATATCGGCATCGCGCGCAGAAATAAAAATGACGGGGACTTCCGGATCATGATTTTTTATTTCTTTTATTAGCGTATACCCGTCGATATCTGGTAACATGATATCGAGAATCCATAAATGAGGTGACTGGCCTATTTTTTGCCTGGCACTTTCACCGTTTAGAAAAGAAGTGACGTGCCAGCCTTCACTCTCTAAGTATTTTGTCAGCAATTCATTTAAATTCTCTTCATCTTCAACTAGATAAATGGAGTATGACAAGGGCGGTTCACATCCTTTCTACGTCATTATACTAGTTTTAACATAAGTCTGGTCAATTTTCATAATTTCACATATTCTTTTCATTTTTATCCCACAATGTTTTCGTAACATACTCATCAGGGAAGAAAGGGAATGAACACAGAGTGAACGACGGCCGGGTCTCTTTTTTTGTGGATGTTAAAGCTTTTATGCCATTTGCGATAGTTGAAGACAAGAAAAATAAAGGAAGTGTACGCTTATGGATTTTAGACGCGATGACGAACAAAAACATGCAAATGAAGAGCAGCTTCAAGAAGAAGCGCAGACGCCGCAAACGGCAGGTTCTGAGGAGCAGCAGTCAGAACTGCCGGCAAAGGAGCCCGAGCTGATTTTAAAGAAGGATACAGACGATCAGTCAGATCTTACGAATAAAGAAACCGCTGCAGCCTTAGAAGATGCCAAGGAAACGAGAGCGGCAAAAGAAAAGCGGCGTAAGGCTTCGTGGCTGAGCCCGATTTTGGGCGGCATCATCGGAGGCGGCTTAGTGCTTGGAATCTCTCCGTATCTTCCGGGCGATCATCCGAGCGAAACCGCCGGAACCGGACAGACAGAGCCAAAGCAGTCGCAGAATTTTACCACAAAACCTGTCACAAACGCAGATAACGTGCCTGATATGGTGGAAGATTTAGAGCCTGCTATCGTCGGCGTTTCCAATATTCAAACGAGCTTCGGCTTCTCTGAGGACGATGTGGAGGAAAGCGGCACGGGATCAGGCGTCGTCTTTAAGAAAGACGGCGGCAAGGCCTACATTATTACAAACAACCATGTCGTTGAAGGCGCTTCGAAGGTGACCATCTCCTTATACAACGGTAAGACAGCGGATGCCAAGATTATCGGCAGTGACGCTTTGACTGATCTGGCTGTTTTAGAGATCAGCAGCAAAGGCGTTGATAAGGTTGCTAGTTTCGGAGATTCCGCAAAACTTCGCGCCGGTGAAAAAGTAATCGCGATCGGGAACCCTCTCGGCCTTCAATTTTCAAGAACGGTTACAGAAGGCATCATCAGCGGTGTCAACCGGACAATTGAAGTCTCCACATCTGAAGGGAATTGGGATATGAACGTCCTTCAGACAGATGCGGCGATAAACCCTGGAAACAGCGGCGGGCCTCTGATTAACAGCAGCGGGCAGGTCATCGGCATCAACAGTCTGAAGATCAGCCAAAGCGGTGTTGAATCGCTTGGTTTCGCGATTCCGAGCAACGATGTTCAGCCGATCGTTGACGAGCTTTTGGAAAAAGGAAAAGTGGAACGGCCTTTCCTGGGTGTGCAGATGATCGATATGCAGCAGGTGCCGGAACAGTATCAGCAAAATACGCTTGGCCTTTTCGGAGACCAGCTCAATAAAGGCGTGTACGTCGATAAAGTATCGCCGAAATCGCCTGCGGCTGATGCGGGCATGAAAGCCGGCGACGTCATCACCAAAATGAACGGCAAAAACGTCGAAACCACTTCAGACCTCAGAAAAATTCTTTATACTGAAGCAAAAGCAGGAGATACCGTCACATTTGAGGTGCTGAGAAACGGAAAGCAAACAACAATGAAAGCAAAGCTTGCGAAAAGTAAATCATAAATAAAAGCCATGGCAGACGCCATGGCTTCAGATTGTCGACAAAGCCATAAAAAGTGGCTTGATCGACAAGCTTTTTTTGTTAAAATGTGAGTGAAATCTAGTT